>NZ_QBJC02000017.1:0-102089 GCF_003057695.2 Pseudocitrobacter sp. RIT415
ACGTATTTTTAATGAGGAATTTTGAGCTTGAGATAATAAACTTTATCGATCAGGGATATAATGCGAAAAGATATTATCTCTTTGGTGATAAAAAAGAGTTAAGACTCACTACCAATATCAGGGATGACCTAAACCTTGTTTATGAGGATTGTGTTGAGTTGATGGAGGAGTATTTCGAACGCTGGGCTGTTGATCCTAATGGATTTGAAATTCTGGATTATTTTAATCCGGAGTATTTAGGTTCAAAAGAACGCGATCCTCATATCCCATTGACAATAGAAATGTTAATAGAAAGCGCGAAAGCGGGTCGTTGGTTGTACGGTAGTAAACAATTTTAATAAATTTATAAGTTTGGTTATAGGAAGAATGCCGTATGAATCTATCACATACGGCATTTCTGTTACCCCTGCGTCTCTTCCCAGTCTGCCAGCGTATACAACGTTGCGCCTGCCGCCGCCATCTCCATAAACGCCTGGTTGCTGTCCTGTGGCTGAATATTCACGCCGCGACAGCCGTCGGTTATCACATTCACCCGATACCCGAGCTTCAGCGCATCCAGTACGGTGAACTTCACGCAGTAGTCGGTTGCCAGGCCGAGCACAATCAGCTCGCTGATCTCATGATGACGCAACCACGCATCCAGCGCCGTATTCTGGCGATGGCCGTTGTCAAAGAATGCGCTGTAACTGTCGATATTGACGTTTTCGCCTTTGTGAAACACCGCATCAATAGACTTCTGCGCCAACAGCGGGTGCAATTCAGCACCTTCGCTGTGTTGCACGCAGTGATCGGGCCAGAAGGTTTGCGGTAGGCCGTCGAGTTGACCTTGCGTGTAGGGCTCTACGCCGTGCTGGCTGGCAAAGCTACCGTGATTGGCCGGATGCCAGTCCTGGCTGGCAACTACGGCTTCACCACGCGCTTTGCACCAGGTTATCAGCGTATTGGCGACATCAACCGTGCTATCGCCTTCGGCAACGGCCAGCGCGCCACCGGCGCAGAAATCATTTTGCAGGTCAACCAGTAACAGTGCTCGTGCTTTCATGAAGACTCCTTAGTCGTCTGGCGTCAGCTCACCGCGCAGGTTTTGCTGCATGGCGCTACGGATGGCGTCGGCGTCAAGGTTCTGGCTTAACAGATAGTGCAGTTTGGTCAGCGTGGCTTCGACGGTCATATCCGCGCCGCCAATCACGCCTGCGTGGGCGAGGGCGTTGCCGGTAGCGTAGCCACCCATGTTGACCTTGCCCGACATACACTGTGTCAGGTTAATCACCACGATGCCGCGCTGGCTGGCTTCGGTCAGCTCTTTTAAAAACTCGCCGTTTTGCGGTGCGTTGCCGACGCCGTATGAACGCAGAATCAGCGCTTTTACCGGCTGGCGCAGGAAGTTACGCACCACGTCAGCGGAAATGCCCGGATAAATGGTCACCACGCCAATCGGCTGAGGGGTAATCGGATGGACGATCAATTCACCCGAAGTACTCGGCGCGGGTGGTGTCCCCAGACGGCGGATATGAATTCCCGCTTCCAGCAGTGGTGCCAGGTTGGGCGATGCGAAGGCATCAAAACCATCCGCATGCGCTTTGGTGGTACGGTTACCGCGATAGAGGCGATTATTGAAAAACAGCGAGACTTCGTTAATCGGGTAGTTCGCTGCGACGTACAGAGCATTCAGCAGGTTAATCTGTCCATCCGAACGTAGCTCGGCAAGCGGGATTTGTGACCCTGTCACAATGACCGGTTTGCCCAGATTTTCCAGCATGAACGACAGCGCCGAGGCGGTGAAAGCCATGGTATCCGTGCCGTGGAGGATCACAAAGCCATCATAGTCATCGTAGTGCGCTTTGATATCGTCGGCGATGTGCTGCCAGTCTTCCGGCGTCATATCGGAAGAATCCATCAGCGGCTGATATTCATGGATAGTGAAATCAGGCATCTCCGGACGATGGAATTCCGGCATCAGCGCCAGCTGGCGCTGTAGATGACCAGAGACAGGAATGTAGCCGTGTTCGGAACGCTGCATCCCGATAGTACCGCCAGTGTAGGCGACGTAAATGGATTTTTTTTGCATGGTGTCGTTTGAGTAAGCGAAAGAAAATCCCCTCCGTAGAGGGGATTATAATTATCGTATATTGGCGCAGGTCAGGCAAAACGCATAGCGATTTTGCGGGTCATTGAAAGCGGCCAACTTATCGGTTTCCGCTTTCACCTCTTTGGCGGCTGAGGCGAGCGGCGCAGGCAGATACGCCTGCAACGCCTGCGGCAGTGACGCGCGTACCGAGCCAGAAACGCTATCCATCACCATATCGAAGAATGTCGGTTCAGACTGATAGTAGTCGATGTGCCACGTTTTCAGTTTCGCCAGCTCTGCGGCTTTTGCAACAGCATCATCGAAATCGCCGAGGCTGTCGACCAGACCGTTAGCTTTCGCGTCCTGGCCGGTCCACACGTGGCCCTGTGCGATTTTATCGATCTGCTCCGGCGTGCTGTGACGTGACTGCGCGACCAGCGTGATAAAGCGCTTGTAACCGTTCTCGATGGTCAGTTGCATCATCTGCTGCACTTCTGGCGGCAGCGTTTTGGTCATCGACACATCTGCCAGCGGCGAAGTGGCAACGCCATCCGTGTGCACGCCGATGGAATCCAGCGAGTTTTCCACGGTGTTGATCACGCCGAAGATGCCGATAGAGCCAGTCAGTGTGCTCGGGTTTGCCACGATGTAGCTTGCCGGGGTGGAGATCCAGTAACCCCCGGAAGCCGCCATACCGCCCATCGACACCACCACCGGTTTCCCGGCATCTTTCGCCGCAGCCAGTTCCGCACGGATCACTTCGGAGGCGCTGACGCTGCCGCCAGGGCTGTTGACGCGCAGAACAATCGCTTTCACTTTCGGGTCGAGACGCGCATCGCGGATTTGCGCGGCTGTTGTATCGCCGCCGACGTTCCCCGGCGTTTCTTCACCGTCCATAATCGCGCCATTGGCAAAGACGACGGCAATGCTGGAACCCGTATCTGCCGGTGTTTTCAGCGCATAATCGTAGATGCTGACAGCACGATAGTTTTTATCGGCTTTGCTCCAGCCAAACGCTTTGGTCAGCGCTTTTTCGATCTCGGCGCTGCTGCCCAGAGAATCAACCAGTTTGCTGTCCAGCGCGTATTTTGCCGTATCGCCATCGACTTTGTTCAAGCCATCAAGCATTGCCTGCGCGCCAGGGAAGACCTGTTGCGCGGTGATTTTGCGGTTTGCCGCCACTGTATTGAGGTAGTTTTGCCACAGCTCGCCAATCCAGCGGCTATCGGCTTCACGCGCAGCAGGCGACATATCATCGCGAATAAACGGCTCAACGGCGGATTTATAGGTACCGACGCGGAACACATGTGTAGAGACTTTCAGCTTCTCAAGCAGAGATTTGTAGTAGAGACCGTTAGTGGCAAAACCGTGCAGGTCAACGACGCCCTGCGGCGAGAGCCAGATTTTATTGGCAAAGCTCGCGAGGTAATACTGCCCCTGGCTGTAGCTGTCGCCCACCGCGTAAACGGGTTTACCGCTGTCGCGAAACTCGCGCAGCGCTTTGCCAATATACTGCATCGACGGCTGATCGCCCCCGGCGAAGTTCTTGAGATCCAGCACGATACCGGTGATATTGCGGTCATCTTTTGCCTGACGGATGGCCTGGACGATATCGAACAGGGAGTTTTCCTGTAAACGATCGGAACTTGCGCCAAAAAGCTGGCGGCCAATCACGCCCAGCTTACTGCTGGTGGAAGGCTTATCGACGATCACGCCGCTGATGTCCATCAACAACGCGCCCCGCGTGCTGTTGCTTTCAGGCGTGCTGCTAAGCTGCATCCAGATCCCCACGCCAACCAGCACGAGGAAAATAAAGAACAGATTCAGCACCAGTTCGCGGGCAAAATTGAGTAATCGCCACGTCCATTTAAAGAATCCGGCGATAAAACGCCATAGGGTTCGCATGTTTTCTCCCTGATAAAGACAGTAAACGGTTCACCGAAAGCGGTGAAACATCTGGCTATCCTAATTACAGCGCCGCCCGTTGTCAGCAGGAATCGCCATCGACGCTGTAACAAATTCCCTGCGCATGTTAATTTTGTGAAAAATAACATGACAGGAGCGAATCAATGGACGCACTTGAATTACTGGTAAATCGCCGTAGCGCCTCCCGCCTGGCTGACCCTGCGCCAGCCGGTGAGCAACTGGAAAATATCCTCCGTGCCGGGATGCGTGCCCCGGATCACGGAACGCTGCAACCATGGCAGTTTTTTATCATCGAGGGAGAAGGCCGTGAGCGCTTCAGCCAGTTGCTGGAAAAAGGCGCGATTGACGCGGGCAGCGATGAGAAAGCGATTGAAAAAGCACGCAATGCGCCATTCCGTGCGCCGCTGATTATCGCGGTAGTGGCGAAGTGTCAGCCACATCATAAAGTGCCGAAATGGGAACAGGAGATGTCGGCGGGCTGCGCGGTGATGGCGATGCAGATGGCGGCGGTTGCGCAGGGTTTTAACGGTATCTGGCGTAGCGGCGCGTTAACCGATAGTGCCGTAGTGCGCGAAGGTCTGAAGTGCGGGGAACACGACAAAATTGTCGGTTTTCTCTACTTAGGTACACCACAACTGAAAGCGTCAACCACGGTGTCGGTGCCGGATACCGCCCCCTTTGTGGTGCGTTTCTGACAAACATACAGCCCGGCGGAAGAACCACCGGGCTTTTTTCTTTAAGACTTATGTTGTTTAGCGAATTCATCTTTCGCTTTTTGCAACTGCTGCTGGAATGCCGGGTTGGTGTGCAGCGTGGCAACAACGGCAGAACCGACAATGCGCGCGGCATCAACGTCGCTCTGCCAGTGATAACCGCATATCACGCGGCTTTCACCCAGCTCATATCCACGTTTTAAAATCTCGTTCTGACGAGCCGGATTAATCTCTGCCAGCACCAGCGCGGTGGCCCAGCCGATAGAGGTATGGCCAGACGGATAAGAACCGTTTTTCGACAGCTTATCCTGCTCGGTGGTGTTACAGGTCGGTACGCCATAGAAAGCGAACGGACGAATGCGCATGTATTTCTCTTTTGCACCACGGGTTGCGAGGTCGCCCGCATCTTCAATCATGTTGGTCAGCAGTTTGTGTAACTGCGGCGCATCTTTTTCAGTGATCGGTGACCCAAATGCGCCGGAGAAGGCGTTTGCCACACCGCCGCCACTCAGGTTGGCATCTTCCACGGCCAGCTTCCCGCGTTCGGTATTACGCAGCAGGCGACCCTGCTCATACATCGCCTGATCGTTCAGGAACGCAATGCTCCCTACGGCTGGCGGAGGTGGCAGCAGAGCGAGGCTATCAATGGCTTGCGCATTTTTCAGGTAGTAAAGATCGGGTTTAGTGGTGGCGTCGTTCCCGGCCGGAGCAAGAGCAAAAGCGCTGGACGTAAAAAGCGTTGCCAGGCAAAGGGCGATAATGCGTTTTTTCATCGATATTTCCTTGTGATTTTTATCCTGATGTGCAGGTTTTGACATTGTTATATTCATGCCACTAATTAGTAGAAGGAAAAACGCGGTAAGAAAAATTGCCCTGTGTCGCAAAACGGACAATTGCTTGCGAAGTGAGCAGTAGTGAGCGATTTCGGAGTGACGGACTTACCACGCCGCCGTTTGGGCGCTACCATAGTGGGATTGGCAAAATCAGGAGATGTCCATGAGCGAGCAAGCCATTCGTTTAACACAGTACAGCCACGGAGCCGGTTGCGGTTGTAAAATTTCCCCGAAAGTGTTGGAAACCATCCTGCACAGCGAGCAGGCGAAGTTTGTCGACCCGAACCTGCTTGTCGGCAATGAAACCCGCGATGACGCGGCGGTGTACGACCTCGGCAACGGTACATCGATAATCAGCACCACCGATTTCTTCATGCCGATCGTTGATAACCCGTTCGATTTTGGCCGTATCGCAGCCACCAACGCCATCAGCGATATCTTCGCGATGGGCGGTAAACCGATTATGGCGATTGCGATTCTCGGCTGGCCCATCAACACGCTGGCACCGGAAATCGCGCGCGACGTGATTGAAGGCGGACGTTTCGCGTGTCAACAAGCGGGTATCGCCCTGGCGGGGGGGCACTCCATTGATGCACCGGAGCCTATTTTCGGCCTGGCGGTGACGGGGGTGGTGCCAACCGAGCGCGTGAAGAAAAACAGCACCGCGCAGGCGGGCTGCAAACTGTTCCTCACCAAACCGCTGGGTATTGGCGTACTCACCACCGCCGAGAAAAAGTCGCTGCTGAAACCTGAACATCAGGGGCTGGCGACGGAAGTGATGTGCCAGATGAATCTGGCGGGTGCGGCATTCGCTAACATTGACGGCGTCAAAGCGATGACCGACGTTACCGGTTTTGGTCTGCTGGGCCACCTCAGTGAAATGTGTCAGGGCGCAGGCGTACAGGCGCAGGTGAACTTTGCCGACGTGCCAAAACTGCCTGGCGTGGAAGAATACATCGCGCAGGGCGCGGTGCCGGGAGGTACCGGGCGCAATTTCGCCAGTTATGGTCACCTGATGGGCGAGATGCCGGATGAATGGCGTTCGCTGCTGTGCGATCCGCAAACCTCTGGCGGCCTGCTGCTGGCGGTCACACCGGATGCCGAGCAAGAAGTGCAGGCTGCTGCGGCAGAATTCGGCATTACCTTAACCGCCATTGGTTCTTTGGTTGAGGCCCGAGCGGGTCGTCCGATGATTGAGATCCGCTAAACCGATGCGCCTGTTTATTGCGGAAAAACCGAGCCTGGCGCGTGCCATTGCCGATGTCTTGCCGAAACCCCACCGAAAGGGCGACGGTTATATCGAATGTGGCAACGGTCAGGTGGTGACCTGGTGTATTGGCCATCTCCTCGAACAGGCGCAGCCGGACGCGTATGACAGCCGTTATGCGCGCTGGAATTTGCAGGATTTGCCGATAGTCCCGGAGAAGTGGCAGCTTCAGCCGCGTCCTTCGGTGACAAAGCAGCTCAACGTCATTAAGCGTTTTTTGCACGAAGCCAGTGAAGTCATTCACGCCGGAGACCCCGACAGAGAAGGGCAACTGCTGGTGGATGAAGTGCTGGACTACCTCTCACTGGCTCCCGAAAAGCGCCAGCAGGTACAACGCTGTTTAATCAACGACCTCAACCCGCAGGCGGTGGAACGGGCGATTACGCGTCTGCGCGCCAACAGCGACTTCATCCCGCTGTGCGTCTCCGCGCTGGCTCGCGCCCGCGCCGACTGGCTATACGGCATCAACATGACCCGCGCTTACACTATTTTAGGACGTAACGCCGGGTATAACGGTGTACTCTCCGTGGGGCGGGTGCAAACGCCAGTGCTGGGGCTGGTGGTGCGCCGCGATGAAGAGATAGAAAACTTTGTCGCCAAAGATTTCTTCGAAGTGAAAGCGCATATCGTCACTCCGAAGGACGAGCGTTTCACCGCCGTCTGGCAGCCAAGCGAAGCCTGCGAGCCTTATCAGGACGAAGAGGGACGACTGCTGCATCGCGCGCTGGCCGATCACGTGGTCAAGCGTATTGAAGGCCAACCAGCAATTGTTACGGCCTATAACGATAAACGGGAATCAGAATCGGCCCCGCTGCCGTTTTCGCTGTCTGCGTTGCAGATTGAAGCCGCAAAACGCTTTGGGTTGAGCGCACAGAACGTCCTCGATATTTGTCAGAAGTTATATGAAACCCACAAGCTGATTACCTACCCGCGTTCGGATAGCCGCTATTTGCCGGAGGAGCACTTCGCCGGGCGACATGCGGTGCTGAATGCGATTGGCGTCCACGCGCCGGATCTCCTGCCGCAACCGGTGGTGAACCCGGACACGCGCAACCGCTGCTGGGATGACAAAAAGGTTGATGCGCACCACGCCATTATTCCCACCGCGCGTGCCAGCAACGTTAACCTGACGGAGAATGAATCAAAAATTTACACCCTGGTGGCGCGTCAGTACTTGATGCAGTTCTGCCCGGACGCAGTATTCCGTAAATGCCAGATTGACCTCGACATCGCCAACGGTAAATTTATCGCTAAGGCACGTTTTCTTGCGGAAGCAGGCTGGCGCACGCTGCTGGGCGGAAAAGAGCGCGATGAAGAGAACGACGGTACGCCGTTACCCGTGGTTGCGAAAAGCGATGAACTGCTGTGCGAAAAAGGCGAAGTGGTGGAACGGCAAACTCAGCCGCCACGTCATTTTACCGATGCAACGCTGTTGTCGGCGATGACCGGGATCGCGCGTTTTGTGCAGGACAAAGATCTGAAAAAGATCCTGCGTGCCACCGATGGTCTGGGCACCGAAGCGACGCGCGCCGGGATTATCGAACTGCTGTTTAAACGCGGCTTCCTGACAAAAAAAGGGCGCTATATTCACTCGACTGACGCAGGTAAAGCGCTGTTCCACTCCCTGCCAGAAATGGCGACACGGCCAGACATGACGGCGCATTGGGAATCGATTCTGACGCAAATCAGCGAGAAACAGTGCCGCTATCAGGACTTTATGCAGCCACTGGTGGGCACATTGTATCAACTGATTGATCAGGCTCGCAGCACGCCCGTGAGACGTTTCCGCGGCATTGTTGCGCCGGGCAGTGGAAGTGGCGATAAGAAAAAGAGCGCCCCGCGTAAACGTAGCGCGAAAAAAAGCCCACCATCGGATGAGGCGGGCAGTGGGGCGGTGGCGTAAGCGGAGGGTGCCGTGTTCAATGAATGGCACCCGTCTGTAGGCCTGATAAGCGAAGCGCATCAGGCATTTTCACCGGACTCTTGCCGGGGGCGCTACGCTTGCCCGGCCTACAAGGACATACAATTTCAATGAATTGCACGCCTCTGCTTAAATCACCCCCTGCGACAACATCGCATCCGCAACTTTAACGAAGCCCGCGATGTTAGCGCCGCGCACATAGTTGGTTTGCTTGCTTTCGCCGCCGTGCTCAACGCAGGCGTGATGGATGTCCAGCATGATGTGGTGCAGGCGCGCATCAACTTTCTCCGCTTTCCAGCCCATCCGTGCGGCGTTCTGCGCCATCTCAAGGCCGGAGGTGGCGACTCCACCCGCGTTCGCCGCTTTACCCGGGGCAAACAGCACACCCGCTTCGAGGAACAATTCAGTGGCTTCAATGGTCGTTGGCATATTCGCGCCTTCGGCGACCGCTTTGGCGCCGTTGGCAACCAGCACGCGAGCGGCATCGGTATCCAGCTCATTCTGCGTGGCGCACGGCAGGGCGATATCAACCGGTACGGACCACGGTTGCTGACCTTCCAGATACACCAGACCAAATTCTCGCGCGTAATCGGCCACGCGACCGTCACGGCTGGCTTTGATTTCAATCAGGCGCGCCAGTTTTTCTTTGGTAAAGCCGCTTTCGTCCACCACGGTACCGCTGGAGTCGGAGGCGGTAACCACGCGTGCCCCAAACTCCATCGCTTTCTCAATCGCGTATTGCGCCACGTTGCCTGAGCCAGAAACCGAAACGCGCATACCCTCAAAGCTCAGACCGTGGCGTTTGAGCATAGCTTCGGTGAAGTAGACCAGACCGTAGCCGGTGGCTTCCGGACGAATCAGGCTGCCGCCGAATGAAAGCCCTTTGCCGGTAAACACGCAGGCGGTGTTGTTGGAGAGTTTTTTCATCATCCCGGCCATAAAGCCGACTTCACGCCCGCCCACGCCGATATCGCCCGCCGGGACGTCGGTATCTGCGCCAAGGTGGCGATAGAGCTCAGTCATCAGCGCCTGACAGAAACGCATCACTTCGCCTTCGCTTTTGCCTTTCGGGTCGAAATCGCTGCCGCCTTTCCCTCCGCCCATCGGCAGAGTAGTAAGGGCATTTTTGAAGGTCTGTTCGAAACCGAGGAACTTGAGGATAGAGAGGTTAACGGAAGGGTGGAAGCGCATACCGCCCTTATATGGCCCAATAGCGGAGCTGAACTGTACGCGCCATGCGCGATTCACCTGTACCTGATTGCGATCGTCCACCCAAACCACGCGGAACTGGATCACGCGCTCTGGTTCAACCAGCCTTTCAAGCAGCGAGAGGCGACGATATTGCGGGTTCTGTTCCAGAAATGGCCATAAGGTGGTCATGACTTCGCGTACGGCCTGAGAGAATTCTGTCTGGTGTGGGTCGCGTTGCTGAACGTGGGCAAGGAAGTTTTCCAGAGAGCCAACCTGATCCATAAGTATAAGTTCCTCTTATCGTTAATGATGTATGTGCTTGTTGTGATTTATGTTTTAACGTCGTGATGCTTTTTGACTATATCATTACGTTGCTAACTTTTGACAAGCAAAATTGAGCCTGAAAGGAAAATTAATACGCCGCGGTGGGTCATAATAAAAACCGATAGGCGTTTACACTTAAGGAAAGGAGCAAGCGGGTCGATATACAGGTATACAGAAGCCGATAACAGGAGCTCGACGATGAAAATGCAATGGCTGGCAGGAGTACTGGTTGTGATGGCGGGGGCGGCATTCGCGCGCCCGCAGGTAGAGGTCAATGTGCCGCCAGAGGTCTTCAGTACCCAGGGACAACAACGACAAAACTGTAGCCAGTGCTGCGTCTATCAAAATGAATATTATTCTGAAGGTGCGGTGATTAAAACGGACGGCGGTTTACTGCAATGCCAGCGTGACGAAAAAACCATCAGCACCAACCCGCTTATCTGGCAACGCGTGAAATCATAAATGCTTCGAGCAGCGGAATGTCTGCAGGTGCGAGAGAGTAATTGAAAGCCTCTTCCGGAAAACACCACGTCAGCGCACTGTGCTCGTGAGCGACGATTTCGCCAGTGTAAACCGGGACGTGCCAGGCGTGCAGGTGAATGATTCGCCCGGAGACTTCTCGCTGATGGCTGGCGATGTAGCGAGCGGGCTGCGCTTCAATACCTAATTCTTCACGTAACTCGCGGATCAGCGCTTGCGGCTGACTCTCGCCTTGCTCGACTTTGCCCCCGGCAAATTCCCACATTCCTGCCTGATCGGCATGGGGTGGACGCTGGGCAAGCAAAATTTTCCCGTTTTGTTCAATAATGGCAGCAACAACATCGATGGTTTTCAGCATGGCGGTCAAAGATCCTGTGAATGTATTACCATAATATCCTTGCCTTTCGTTTCGCTAAAGCCTTGCCGGAGTTTTCGGGTGAAAAACAAACCATTCTGGGTGCAACCGCTGACATCATTGCCGCTGAGCCTCAAACCGATTGCCGCCATGCAGCAAAAACATTACGGAGCTGTGCTGAATCCCACGCGCTGGTGGGGGCGTATGCCACGCCTGTTTTGGCTGGTGGCGCTGTTTGTTGGCTATCTTGAGCGAAAAAAAGCACGGCTCGACCCTGGGCTGCGGGCGCTATTGATGACGCGCGTGTCCCAACAGTGCGAATGCGCATTCTGTATTGATGCCAATAGTCTACGGCTGGCGCAGCGAAGCGGCGCGATGGCGAAAGTGCAGGAAGTGGCGCAATGGCGTGATTCCGCACTGTTCAGCCCGGCGGAGCGCGTCGCGCTGGCCTATGCGGAAGCCGTTACTGCAACGCCTCCGATAGTCACCGCGGCAGAAAAAGAGTCGTTACAACGTCACTTTAATGATGCGCAAATTACGGAAATGACCGCACTGATCGCTTTTCAGAATCTCTCGGCGCGATTCAACGCCGCGCTGGATATCCCTTCTCAGGGATTATGTACCCCAACAGGAAAACCGCATGCTTGACCGACATCTTCACCCTCGACTGAAACCCTGGCTTCATCGGGCGGCGAGCGCGTTGGATCGCCCGTTAGTCACGCCCGATGGCGTCACGCTGGTTGGTTTTGCCATTGGCGTGCTGGCGCTGCCGTTTCTGGCGCTAGGGTGGTACGGCGCGGCTCTGGCGGCGATTATCCTTAACCGTCTGTGCGACGGGCTCGACGGTGCGCTGGCGCGGCGGCGCGGTTTAACCGATGCGGGCGGATTCCTCGACATCGCGCTCGATTTCCTCTTTTATGCGTTAGTACCGTTTGGTTTTGTTCTTGCGGACCCATTGAATAACGCTATAGCGGGCGCATGGCTGTTGTTTTCGTTTATTGGGACGGGTAGCAGCTTTCTGGGCTTTGCCGCGCTGGCGGCAAAATACAGTATTGATAACCCCGGCTATGCGCACAAATCGTTTTATTATCTCGGTGGTCTGACGGAAGGCAGTGAAACGATGGCATTCTTTGTACTTTGCTGCCTGTTCCCGGCGTACTTTTCCTGGCTGGCGTGGATTTTCGGCGCGCTGTGCTGGCTGACAACCTTTAATCGGGTATGGGGCGGGTATGTGACGCTGAGAGCGTGTCAGCGTCACAGAGAGAAAAATTAACGCACGCTGTCCGGTTTGCGTTCGCCCGTCGCGACCGGGTTTTTCGGGTTCGCGCTCCATTCGTACCAGCCGCCGTCGTAGACCGCAACGTTTTGCCAGCCCATGGCGCGGGCGTACATAAAGGTTTCAGATGCGCGCCAGCCGGTGCCGCAGTAAAACGCAACGTGCTGTTCAGGCAGGATATTCCAGCTTTTCCACATTTCCGCAATATCATCCGCGCTACGCATGGTGCCGTCGGGGTTGTGGAAATCTTCCATATGCGTGGAGTCGCTGCCCGCATGGCCCCATCGTGCGCCAGCGATATCGCCTTTTGGCTTGATATAGCTATAACCGCTGGTGGTGCCGATAAATTCCGGCCAGGAACGAATGCTGACCAACGACGCGTCTTTACGGTTGAGCAGGCTGCGTGCTTGCTCCATATCCAGCATGAGCTGTGGTTGCGCCGGTATAGTGACGCCAAAGTCTGGCTCCGGTTTTACTTTTGTGGCGGTGCCCCGTTCCACGGGCAGCCCCGAATCAGACCAGGTTTTCCAGCCACCGTCGAGCAGACGCACATCTTTAACCCCGGCGTAGAGCATGATTTGCGCCACGCGCGCGGCGGCGTAAACATCGCGCCCGTAGAGAATGACCGTGGTGTCGTGTCGAATGCCGTGTTTCGCCAGCATCGCTTTCAACTGTTCGTCGGAGACTTTATTCCACAACGGCTCGCTTTCGACCTCGTTGGTGTCGATGTACCCCGCGCCTGGAATGTGGCTGAGCAGATAAAGTTTTGGCGCACCCCAACCGGCCTCCAGGACTTTCCAGTCACCTGCTGGTTTTGCCGTCACGGGTTTGTTTGTCTGCAGATCGCGAAGCCACTGCGGGTAGACCAGTTGTTCAAAGTGAGGAAGTCGCTGTAGGCGATTTTGCTGTTGCAGTGCGTCGCTTAAACGTGAAATCTGCGTGTAACCGATTTTCTCTAAACGTTCAGCAACAGCCTGATTGTCTTTATCGCTGCCGTACAGTGCGATTGCGGTCTCTTTTTTCAGCTTATGCTGCTGCGCCCAGGCGGCAAGCTGCTCGTCGCTCATCGACGAAAGCCAGTTGGCCGACAGGTTCAGTGCCATCGGTTCGTGACCCTGCGGGCCATTGGCGCTTTGCGGCCAGCCGTTGTAGAACGCGCTCATCCGCGTATCAATAGCCACACCGTTTTGCTGCAGCAGGTGAGAGAAGCTCAGCGTTTTCGCCATATCAGCAGCCAAAACCGAGGTGGAAAGTCCAAGCGCGAGGGCCAGCAAAGAGAGTTGAGAAACACGTTTCATCGAATCGCCCGACATATAAAAAATGGAACGCCATTTTGAACGTCTCCCTGCGGAAATACTTTGCGTTAACGCAGTATTATCGCGCCTGAACAGTTTTCATGATGAAATATCACGCCGCTAAACAGTCTGATGCCAGCGCATCATATCCAGGCTTGGCATATTTTCAGGCGCATCTGCCGGATCGTGTGTGACCAGAATAGTCGGGATATTTTGCGCGCGAATCGTGTCAAATACCCACTGACGAAAGGAGACGCGCAAGGCGCTGTCCAGCCGGCTGAAGGGTTCGTCAAACAGGAGCGCGTCGGGCTGAGCCAGCAGCGCGCGCAACAGTGCGACACGCGCGCGCTGCCCGCCAGACAATGTTGCCGGATCGCGGGCATAAAAATCGCTCAGCCCGGCCTGTGCCAGAGCACGAAAAACGGCGGCTTTGCGCTGATGACCACGCATTGAGGCCGGGAGCGCCAGCTGCAGATTGTGGCCCACGCTCAGGTGATCAAACAGCAGCGCGTCCTGAAACAGAATCCCGATGCGTCGCCGTTCAGTAGGCAGTTGTTCAATGCGTGAGCCGTTCAACCACAGTTCGCCGCTGGCCTGAAATGCCGGGGAAAGCGCGCCAATCATCCACGAAAACAGCGTTGATTTTCCACAGCCAGAAGGCCCCATCAATGTGACTATTTCGCCTGGCTGAACGCTAAAAGAAACATTGCGCAGTAGCGGTTGTTGTCCTTTCGTCAGCGTGACGTTGTTTATCTGCAACATTAGCGTAGCCCCTGTCGATAATGGCCAATCGTGCGCGCCAGTATCGCCGTGAAGGTGAAAAACAGTACCGGCAATATGAGCTGCCAGAGCCCCTGAGTGGCAAGCTGCGCTGAAGCACTGCCGCTGGAAAGCGCCACCGCTTCTGTCGTGAGCGTCGGTATGCGTCCGGCGCCCAGCCACTGAGTGGGTAAATATTGCGCGATGCTGACTGAAAATCCGACCGCCAGCGCGGAGAGCAGCGGTTTGATAATCAGCGGACATTTGATTTGCAAAAAAATGCGCGTCTGCTGCCAGCCGAGGGTACGGGCAATCAACACCTGACGCGAGTCGATACGCTGCCAGGCCGGGCGAAGGATAAACAACATCCACGGAATGACCCACAGCAGATGCCCCCACAGTACGGTGGAAAATTGCCCATCCAGCCAGCCATATAACGCAATCTCATACTGTCCCGCCGCTAACGGCAGGGCGGGCAGAATAAGCGGCAACCACAGACAGCGCGTCAGGGCCGATGGCCCCCATTCCAGCCATAGCAGACAAAGCGCAGCACCCAGCAATGAAGCCCATAACGCCAGCCAGACACTGTTACTGAAGACGAGACCATCCGGCAGCGTAGCCCTGGCAAGTAGCACAAGCGTCAGGGTAGAAAATAATCCACTCAGTGGGATGAGCTGGCTTGCTATTGTTCCGCTCAGCAACGAGGTTTGCACGTGGCGACGGCCATGAAGCCCGGGGAAGAAACGCTGCCCTGTATGCCACAGTAGATACGCGCTAAGCGCCAGAACTGCCAGCAGCATCAGCAGTACAATGCAGGTAAGCTGACCTTTAATTTGTGCCGTTTCGTCTCCCTGATTGAGCCATTGCCACGCCAGGACGGCAAGAGTTGGTGGATTACCGGGGCCGAGTACGATTGCCACATCGACCACAGAGAGTGTCCATGCGGTCGTCGCCAGCAGGGCCATGCTCAGTGCGGGCATAAGGGTGGGCAGAATCAGATATCGCAGGCATTGTCCTCGACTGTAGCCAAGACTGCGGAGCACGATAAGCTGTTCACCGAGCTGCTTTTCACCTAACGCCGCCCAGCTAACCCAGAGCAGAAATGCACTCTCTTTGACCGCCAGTACCAGTCCCAACCCGACACCATAACGATCCGGGAGCGCATGCAAAACGGGGATTAAACGGTAGATAACGCCACCTTCAGCAAATAACAGGAGGGCACTGGTGGCAAAGGCAACATGTGGTAGCGCCAACAGCAACGGCAGACGAGCTGCAAGTCGTTCCCAGCCGGAGGAAGGCCATAGCGCGGTAATCATTATCAGTGTCAGGGTAAGCGCACCGCCTACAGCGATAAACGAAGAAATAAGTGTGGCGCTTAAGGCCTGGCTGAACTGGGGCTCATCCATTAAAAGATGCCAGTTCTCAGGTATAAACGCCGGGCGCAGAAAGGCAACCGCAGGAAACAGCGGCAGGTAGATAAGCAGCATCGCGCCGCAACACAGGGCGCTTAATGCGTACCGTAGCGGCGTAGCCATTCCTGCTCCAGTGCATTAACCCATGCAGCATGCGGCTCTGCCAGAACAGGAGGCAGATCAGCAGGGACGTGAGCCAAAAGCGCATCGCGTTGTGGGCCGTTAAGCTTGTCCG
Organism: Pseudocitrobacter sp. RIT415; assembly: GCF_003057695.2. Lineage (NCBI taxonomy): Bacteria > Pseudomonadati > Pseudomonadota > Gammaproteobacteria > Enterobacterales > Enterobacteriaceae > Pseudocitrobacter > Pseudocitrobacter sp. RIT415. The sequence goes on from NZ_QBJC02000017.1 coordinate 16,056, forward strand.
GGGCCAGCACCGTGGGATCACCCCACACCTCTGGATCGGCTTTGCGCAGTTGCGCTTCAGGCGACAGCAGGAAATTCGCCACGACCTGCGCCGCCGCGCTGGCGCGCGCGTTCGCCGGGATTGTCACAAAATGGACGTTACCCAGCATCCCGGCCTGAAACCCAAAGCCATAGCTGTCGTCCGGAAGCTCGCCGGTGGCGATTTTTTGCTGGGCATGCGAAGGATTGAACGTCAGCGATAAACGCAGCGTCCCGTTCGCCAGCATGGCATCCATTCGCGCGGGAGTCGGCGGAAAATCGCGTCCGTTACGCCACAGCAGCGGGTGAAGTTCGTCGAGATAGCGCCAGAGCGGGGCGGTAACCTGCGCGAAGTGACTCCCCTGCGGCGGTTGTTTGAGTATGTCGGGTTCGGGAGAGAGAGAAATCAATAACTGTTCAAGCAGCGCCGTCCCGGTGAAGTCTGGCGGACGCGGGTAGCTGACGGTTCCCGGATTCTGTTTTGCATATGCCAGCAGTGCCTGAGGCGACAACAGCGGTTGTGGCGTCTGCGAACGGCGAGCAATAAACGTCAATTGAGCACTGCCCCATGGTGACTCCGCGCCCTCTACCGGTACGGAAAAATCCTCTCGCACCGGTTTTTGGGTATCAACGTACTGCCAGTTGGGCAGCTGTTCGGCCCAGCCTGTACGCAGCAGGCCGCCTTCTTTCAGGGTACGGAAATTTTCCCCATTCACCCACAGGAGATCCACCGATCCGCCTGTGGTGCGCCCGGCTTTGGCTTCCGTCTGAATGCGTTTGACCGTATCGGCCGCATCGGCAATATGCACTATTCGTAGGTTTATGGCGTAATCACGTTTGACCTCGCCGCTGACCCAATCCAGATAGTGGTTGACTGCCGCATCCCCGCCCCATGCGTTAAACCAAACCGTCTGACCTTTCGCTTCTTGTTCGATACTCTGCCAACGAGCATCACCGGCATTGGCGAGTTGAGGTGCCAGCATTAGCATTCCCAGGCACAGCAGGTGGCAGCGCAGATCACGCATAATTTCTCCTGAATCGTATTAATGTTCGTTTTTTTGCCGGGCCAGCCACAGGCTCTTCACCATGATAATCAGCACGCTCAACGCAAAAAGAATAGACAAACCCGTGACAAACCAAAAGGTTCCGCCAGTGAGCATGCTGCCCACCAGGGAGTAGACGACGGTAGCGGGAAGCTGACCCAGTCCTGTTGCCAAAAAGAAGTCGCGAAAGCGTATGGCGGTGAGGCCTGCGGCATAGCTAATGGGATCGAAGGGAACAAAAGGAAGTAGCCGGCAAATAAGAATGGTGTGTTTGCCGTAGCGGGCAAAAAAACCATCCATGCTTTCAAGCACGCGTTTCCCGGTGAGCTTTTCGACCGCTTCACGCCCAAGGACGCGGGCAAGATAGAAGCACAATGTCGCTCCGGCCATGGCGCTGCTCCACGAGAGCAATCCGCCCCAGAACGCACCAAAAAGAGACGCATTGGCAAAGGTGAGGATAAACGCCGGGAGCGGGGCGATGATGGCCTGCAAAATCATCAGGAAGAATGATACGAGCGCCGCCTGAGGGCCCCACGCTCGTATAAAGTGTTCTATGCCCTGTTGGTCAAGTGACGCGAGAGCGGCTACTCCGTGATTGATGAACAACTTAACGGGGGGAATAAAGGCCCATGCCAGCACGACGATAATCGCCAGCATGATAATCCCTGCACGGCACCGACGGAGGTTACTCATGGTGATTCTCCCGGCGCAAATCAATTTTCCGGTAGCGCGCGTAGCGCTTCGCCGCCTGTATCACGATAAACAACACCCCTCCCGCAAGGCACAGCTTTGCCATAAAGAGGGCCGTTAATCCCTGGGTGACAAGTTCATTAGCCATCAGCGTATAGATGAATATTCCCGGCAATGTTGTCACTGCGGAGATCACTGTATAGCGCCAGAAAGGGATGGCCGTCAGACCATAGGCATAATTTTGGATGTTATAGGGAAACAGTGGAATCAACCGCGTCAGAATTAAGTAATCGCTGCCGCTGCGCCTGATCCCTTTTTCAATAGTCTGAAAGACGGCAGTATGGCCGAGATATTTCAGTAAGAGGTCTCGCCCCATCCAGCGGGCAACTAAAAAGGAGAGCGCCGAGGCGAGTGTTGCCGCAACCAGCGACAACAGCGTGCCTGTCACGGTGCCAAATACCAGCCCGCCGACGATCACCAATAAACTGCCCGGAAGCAGGAAAAGTGTGGCAAGAGTGAATAAGACCACGTAAAGCGTGTAGCCGCGCACGCCGTGTTGCTGAACCGCGGCCTGTAAACGTGATAAATCGCTAAGCAGTGAAAATAATCCGCAGGAGTGCAGCAGATAGCAAACCACACCGAAGAATATAAAGGCGAGAATGAACTTACTCTCTGCCTGAATTAACACTTCTTTCGCATGAGGTTTCCCTGAGTTGACGAGTAAGAAAAGAGGCGCGACGGTATAATAAATCAAGATAAACAACAAAGTGTAAGTGTGGGTTTGTTGATTTGTCGCAAAAGAAACGCTCCCCGTAGGGAGCGTTTGAACTTACTCTTTAAACGTTGCCCAAACAGGCGCATGGTCAGAAGGTTTTTCCATACTGCGGATTTCGTAATCAATCCCTGTTTCAATGCAGCGTTCCGCCAGCGGGGGGCTCGCCAGCAGCAGGTCAATGCGCAGGCCACGGTTATCATCAAAGCCTTTAGAACGGTAATCGAACCACGAGAAGCGGTCGCTGGTTTCCGGGTTGGCATGGCGGAAGGTATCGACCAACCCCCAGTTCAGCAGACGTCCCATCCACTCGCGCTCTTCCGGCAGGAAGGAACATTTACCGGTACGCAGCCAGCGTTTACGATTCTCCTCGCCGATGCCAATGTCCAGGTCCGTCGGGCTGATGTTCATGTCGCCCATAATCAGCACCGGATTGCTACTTTTCAGCTCATTCTCCAGGTAATCCTGCAGATCCTGATAAAACTTCGCTTTCGCCGGGAATTTAGTTTCGTGGTCACGACTTTCGCCCTGTGGGAAGTAACCGTTGATAACGGTGACATTCCCAAGCGGCGACGGGATCTCAGCGATGATCAGACGACGTTGCGCTTCTTCGTTATCGTTGGGAAAACCACGGCGCACGGCAATGGGCGTCTCTTTCGTCAGCAGGGCAACACCGTAGTGGCCTTTCTGCCCGTGATAGAAAATGTTGTAACCCAGTTTTGCTACCTCTTCGAGAGGGAACATATCGTCGTGAACTTTTGTCTCCTGCAAGCCGATGACATCAGGTTGATGTTTCTCAACGATGGCTTCCAGTTGATGGGGGCGTGCGCGCAGGCCGTTGATATTAAAAGAGACAAATTTCATAGTCGCTGCCACTTTGCAAGGTGAATTGTAACGGAATGGTACCAGAAATGGTGGCTTACGTGAACGATTCGTCAGAATTTGCGAGGCGCTACGAGGAACCTGCAATTGGTCGCCAAAAAGCCGAAAAGCGGGTCGATTTTGTCGGGGGATGAGCAGAGAATTCGCGTGGGTGCTTGAGGCTTTCTGGCTTCAGGCAATCGATGAGGTTCAGAAGGACGAAAGCCCCAGGAAGATGTTTAAAATCAACCTGAGGCTAGCTTCCGAACCCAACAATTCGGATGTTAGTCTCTTCTTTGCATGGAGGCAAGACATGCTGACGAAATACGCCCTTGTGGCAATCATAGTGCTATGCATAACGGCACTCGGATTCACGCTGATGGTACGAGACTCGTTATGTGAGCTGAGTATTCGGGAGCGTGGTATGGAGTTTAAGGCCATTCTCGCTTACGAACCGAAGAAGTAGCCTGACGCGCGGGGAGCACTCCCCGCGTTTCGGATGGCTGGGTTTAGCATTCAATGCACCCAATTTTCTTCATATCAGCCCATGCTCCGCAGCGTAATAGAGCAAAATCTGCACCACAATGACGCCTCTGGCCCCCAAATGGCGCATAAAAGTACGATAAATTTCGTAATGGATCACAATTCCAGAATTATATTTTATTAATGCATAATCGTTCGAATGATATCTCTGGAATCATCGATTGAATGTGTTTTATTCACTATTTATGCAAAAATAGTGAATAGTGGCTGCCTTTAACTTATTGATATTACAGAATCCTCTTCAGGTTATGCATTTTTGCCGCTGGCTGGCACAAACCGTGCAATCTACATTTACAGCGCAAACACCTATATTCATTAACATAAATGAAACCTTTCATTTACCAGAAGAGGTCGCTATGTCTCAGTCAATTACCCGTCAGGATTTCGATCAGTGGATGATGCCGGTTTACGCGCCGGCACCGTTTATTCCGGTGCGTGGCGAGGGATCACGCCTGTGGGATCAGCAGGGGAAGGAGTATATCGACTTTGCGGGGGGGATTGCGGTTAATGCATTGGGGCATGCGCATCCGGCGATGATTCAGGCGCTCACTGAACAGGCAACTAAGTTCTGGCATACGGGTAATGGCTACACCAATGAACCTGCCCTGCGTCTGGCGAAACAGCTGATTGATGCCACGTTTGCCGACCGGGTATTTTTCTGTAACTCGGGGGCGGAGGCTAACGAAGCCGCGCTGAAGCTGGCGCGCAAATATGCGCACGATAAGTTTGGCAGTCATAAAAGTGGCATTGTCGCGTTCAAAAATGCCTTCCATGGCCGCACGCTTTTCACCGTCTCGGCGGGCGGGCAGCCTGCCTATTCTCAGGATTTCGCGCCGCTGCCGCCGGACATTCGTCACGCGGTGTATAACGATCTGGCGTCCGCCAGCGCACTTATTGATGACGGCACCTGCGCGGTGATCGTCGAACCGATGCAGGGAGAAGGCGGCGTGGTGCCTGCCGATCCGGCGTTTTTACGCGGCCTGCGCGAACTGTGCGATCGCCACGACGCGTTGCTGATTTTTGATGAGGTGCAAACCGGCGTGGGCCGCACGGGCGAACTGTACGCGTATATGCACTACGGCGTGACGCCCGATCTGCTGACTACCGCGAAAGCGCTGGGTGGCGGTTTCCCGGTGGGCGCATTGTTGGCAAAAGAAACCTACGCCAGCGTGATGACCGTGGGAACCCACGGGACGACCTACGGCGGTAACCCTTTAGCCAGCGCGGTAGCGGGCGCGGTCTTTTCCATCATTAATACTCCGCAGGTACTCAACGGCGTGAAGCAGCGTCAGCAGTGGTTTAACGAGCGCTTATTGTCGATAAACGCGCGCTACAGCCTGTTTAACGAGATTCGGGGCCTGGGGCTGTTGATCGGCTGTGAGCTGAAAGCGGCGTATGCGGGGAAAGCGAAACAGATCAGTCAGCTGGCTGCGGAAGAGGGGCTGATGGTGCTGATCGCGGGGGCTAACGTCGTGCGCTTTGCGCCAGCGCTGATTATCACAGAAGAAGAGGTGACCCACGGACTTGACCGTTTTGAACGGGCCTGTGAACGTTTTCTGGCAGGAGTTTCGCCATGATGATTATCCGTCCAATCGAACGCGATGACCTGCCTGGCCTGTTACGATTAGCGGGAGAGACGGGCGGGGGGCTGACCTCTCTTCCCGCCGATGAATCTACTCTGTCGGCGCGCATCAATCGGTCATTGGCCACCTGGCGGGGTCAGCTTCCGCGCAGTGAGCAGGGTTACGTTTTTGTGCTTGAAGAGAGCGATAGCGGCAACATCGTGGGCATTTGCGCCATCGAGGTGGCGGTGGGATTGAACGATCCCTGGTACAACTACCGGGTCGGTACGCTGGTGCATGCCTCGAAGGAGCTGAATGTCTACAACGCGTTGCCAACCCTCTTTTTAAGTAACGATCACACTGGCAGTAGTGAACTTTGCTCGCTGTTCCTTGAACCTGAGTGGCGTAAAGAGAATAACGGTTACCTGTTATCGAAAGCGCGGTTTCTATTTATGGCCGCCTTCCGCGATCGTTTCAGCGAAAAAGTGGTCGCTGAGATGCGCGGTGTGATTGATGAACACGGCTACTCGCCCTTTTGGGATGCGTTGGGAAAACGCTTTTTCTCCATGGATTTCTCTCGAGCGGATTATCTGTGCGGCACGGGACAGAAGGCGTTTATTGCTGAATTGATGCCGAAGCATCCTATCTATACCGATTTTTTGTCCGACGAGGCGCGAGCGGTGATCGGCCAGGTCCATCCGCAGACCGCGCCTGCACGTAAGGTGCTGGAAAAAGAGGGTTTTCGCTACCGCGACTACGTCGATATCTTCGATGGCGGCCCGACGCTTGAGTGCGATCTCGACCGCATCCGGGCGATTCGCAAAAGTCGTCTGGTGACGGTGGCGGAAGGTCAGCCAGCCCCAGGCGAACGGCCCGTTTGTCTGGTTGCCAACGAACAGTACCAACATTTCCGCGCCATGCTGGTGGCGGCGGATCCCCATTGCGACAAGCTGTTACTCAACGCACAACAGCTTGATGCCCTGAAATGTCGCGCTGGTGATAACGTTCGCCTGGTGCGCCTTTGCCCGGAGGAGAAAAAAATATGAGTTTATGGATTGGTGGTGAATGGCTTAACGGGCTCGGCCAGGCGCGGGAGAAAACCAACCCGGTCACCCAGCAGACGCTATGGCAGGGGCGGGATGCCGATCCCGCTCAGGTTGCGCAGGCGGTCGCCGCTGCGCGTGCTGCGTTTCCTGGCTGGGCGCGTGAACCGTTTGAATTACGTCAACGTATTGCCGAAACCTTTGCTCAGTTGCTTGAAAGCCGTAAAGCGTCGCTCACCGAGGTTATCGCCAGCGAAACGGGCAAGCCGCGATGGGAAGCGGCCACAGAAGTGGCGGCGATGATCAATAAAATCGCTATCTCCGTTCGGGCGTACCACAGCCGCACCGGCGAGCAACATACGGATATGCCGGACGGCGCGGCGACGCTGCGTCATCGCCCGCACGGCGTGCTGGCGGTATTCGGCCCCTATAACTTTCCCGGGCATTTACCGAACGGGCATATCGTCCCGGCGCTGCTGGCGGGGAATACAGTGGTTTTTAAACCCAGCGAGCAGACGCCGCTGAGTGGTGAAGTGGTGATGAAATTATGGCAGGAAGCCGGGCTGCCTGCAGGCGTGCTGAATCTTGTGCAGGGTGGACGAGAAACCGGAGAAGCCTTAAGCAGCGATCCGGGTATTGATGGGCTGCTTTTTACCGGCAGCTCCCACACCGGTTTTCACCTGCATCGCCAGCTGGCGGGGCAGCCGCAGAAAATTCTTGCCCTTGAAATGGGCGGCAATAACCCACTGATTGTTGATGAGCCGGAGGATATTGATGCGGCGGTACATCTGACGATCCAGTCGGCGTTTATTACCGCCGGGCAGCGTTGTACCTGTGCGCGACGCCTGCTGGTGAGTCGCGGCGATCGTGGCGATGCGTTTTTACGCCGGCTGGTGACTGTAGCACAACGTATTATTCCCGGTGCATGGGATGCTGAGCCCCAGCCCTTTATGGGCGGCTTAATTTCGCCGCAGGCGGCACAAATGGTGCATCAGGCGTGGTTGCAGCATGTCGCCAACGGTGGCGTCACGTTGCTGGAGCCGCGTTTATTGCAAAGCGGCACGTCGTTGCTCACGCCAGGCATTGTTGACCTTACGGAGGTGAGTGCAGTGCCCGATGAAGAGGTTTTTGGCCCGTTATTGTGCGTGTGGCGCTATGACAATTTCGACGAAGCGATAGCCCTTGCCAACCACACCCGTTATGGGCTGGCAAGTGGATTAATCTCGCCCGACCGGGAAAAATTCGACCGCCTGCTGCTGGAGGCGCGTGCGGGAATTGTGAACTGGAATAAACCGCTCACCGGTGCCGCAAGCACCGCGCCATTTGGTGGCGCGGGAGCCTCGGGTAATCATCGGCCGGGTGCATGGTACGCTGCAGATTACTGCGCCTGGCCAATGGCAAGCCTGGAATCGCCGACTATCGCGTTGCCGCAAAACCTGAACCCTGGGCTTGATTTCAGCCAGGAGAGCGCATCATGAATGCCTGGGAGGTCAATTTTGATGGCCTGCCGGGCCTGACGCACCATTACGCCGGTTTATCTTTTGGCAATGAAGCCTCGACGCGCAATCAGTTTCAGATCTCGAACCCGCAGCGCGCAGCGAAACAGGGGCTGCTGAAAATGAAAGCGCTGGCGGATGCGGGATTTAAGCAGGGGATCATTCCTCCGCAGGCGCGCCCCAACGTCAGCGTGTTACGCCAACTGGGGTTCGACGGCAGCGATGAGCAGGTGGTGGCGAAAGTTGCCGCGCAGGCGCCACAACTGTTAAGTGCGGCCAGTTCCGCGTCATCCATGTGGGTCGCGAATGCGGCGACGGTGGCACCTTCAGCGGATACGTTGGATGGACGCGTGCACCTTACCGTGGCCAACCTGAACAATAAATTTCATCGCGCGACGGAAGCGCCCACCACAGAAGCGCTGCTGCGTGCGATCTTCATGGATGAAAACCGTTTCGTTGTACATCGGGCACTTCCTCAGGTGGCGATGTTCGGCGATGAGGGCGCGGCAAACCACAACCGTTTGGGTAGCGACTACGGCCAACCGGGTCTACAGCTATTTGTCTATGGGCGCGATGCGTGCCAGGAAACGCAGCCACAGCGGTATCCAGCGCGTCAGACCCTCGCGGCCAGCGAAGCCGTGGCGCGTCTGAATCAGGTCAACCCCAACCAGGTGCTGTTCGCGCAGCAAAACCCGGCGGTTATCGATCAGGGCGTTTTTCACAATGATGTTATCGCCGTGAGTAACCGTCAGGTGCTGTTGTGCCACGAGCAAGCGTTCATTAACCAGTCTGCGTTAATGACAGAACTGGCGCGCCGCGTACCCGGTTTTACGCCCATTGAAGTGCCGACATCGCGCGTGACGGTCGGCGATGCGGTCGCCACTTATCTGTTTAACAGTCAGTTATTGTCGAAACCGGATGGCAGTATGCTGTTAGTGCTACCGGCGGAATGCGAGACGAATCCGCGCGTCTGGCGCTATCTGAACGAATTACTGGAGCAGGATAACCCGATTAGCGAGCTGAAGGTTTTTGATTTACGAGAAAGCATGGCTAACGGCGGCGGCCCGGCGTGTTTACGCCTGCGCGTGGTGCTGACGGAGGAGGAGTATCACGCGGTGAATCCGGCGGTGTTGATGAATGACACCCTGTTTGCCACGCTCAATAACTGGGTTGACCGCTATTATCGCGATCGCCTGACCCAGGCCGACCTCGCTGACCCGCAGCTTTTACGGGAAGGGCGCGAAGCGCTGGATCGGTTGACGCAAATTCTGCAACTGGGATCGGTCTATGACTTCCAGCAATAAGGAGACGCCATGCAGCATTTTTTACCGCTAACGCTTGCGGGCACGCAGCCAGAGAGTGTACAGGGAGAGGGGCCATCATTTTACTGGCGTTGGCGTGGGGCGGGAATGCTTGAGCTGACACCTTACCAACCGTGTCGACGCGCGCTGGTGATTTCAGCAGGCATCCACGGTAACGAAACCGCGCCGGTAGAAATGGTTGATGCATTGCTTGCCGGGTTGCTGGCCGGAAATATTGTTCTGCGCTGGCGGCTGCTGGTGATTCTGGGGAACCCGCCCGCGCTGCGTAATAATCGACGTTACCTGCATAGTGATATGAACCGCATGTTTGGTGAGCGCTGGCAGCAGTTTCCACCTTCCGATGAAACGGCCAGAGTGGTGGAACTTGAGCAGGCGATGACGGCGTTTTACAACACCCATCCCGCCGACAGCGTGCGCTGGCATCTTGATCTGCATACGGCGATTCGCGGCTCGCATCATTTGCGTTTCGGCGTGTTGCCTGCGCGCGACGCGCCATGGGATGACAATTTCCTGAACTGGCTCGGGCGCGCAGGCTTGCAGGCGCTGGTATTCCATCAAACGCCTGGCGGAACCTTCACACATTACAGTTGTGAACGCTTTTCGGCGCTTGCCTGTACGCTGGAGCTTGGGAAGGCGCTACCGTTTGGTCACAACGATCTCTCCCGTTTTGCCCTCACGCAACAGCAACTGGGATATCTGCTGGCGGGCGAGTGGGGCGGGGGTTCATCCGATACACCGCTTCGCTATCGCGTTGTGCAACAAATTACCCGGCGCAGCGAGGCGTTCCACCTCCATATGTCGGGGCAGACGCTTAACTTTACCCCGTTTGCGCGGGGGACACTGCTTGCGGAAGATGGCGACACGCGCTACGTGGTGGAGAGGCCCTGTGAGTACGTACTGTTTCCAAATCCTGATGTGGCGTTAGGGTTGCGGGCGGGGCTGATGCTGGAGCGCTGCGGTTAATTATTCCGGCGCCGCTACAATAACGTAGCGGCATTATTTCTTCGTTTTTATTTCTGATACAGATTATTCCTATCAAACTGCTTTATTTATCGTCAGTGCTGTTTTATACTTCTTCATATTCCCTTCGTAATCAGTTGCTTGTTTATTATTGTTGCAACTCTCCATTATTTTTCCTTAATTCCTTCACAATTGGCGTAAAATTGTTTTTTACACTTTCATTGTTTTACGCACGCTCTGATTAATTGACGATAAACCCCGTAAAGTTAATCTCGTCAACACGGCAACGCGCCGTAAATAAGAACTTCAAAGTAAGGAATTAATGATGAAAAAGATGACTGCACTGTTTGTTGCCTCTACTCTGGCTCTGGGCGCGGCTAACCTGGCTCACGCGGCCGATACCTCTACTGCTCCCGCTGCACAGCCGGATGGCAAAACCATGATGCATCACCACAAAGGCAAACCTGGCCCGCGTCATCACGAAATGATGATGTTCCAGGGACTGAACCTGACCGATGCGCAGAAACAGCAGATCCGCGACATCAAGAAAGCGGAACATGACAAAATGCAGGACAATCGCCGCGCGATGCACGACCTGATCGCCAGCGACAGCTTCGACAAAGCGAAAGCGCAGGCGCAAATCGACAAAATGGATACCCAGCGTAAAGAGATGATGCTGTCTCACATGGAAACCCAGAACAAGATTTACAACATTTTAACGCCGGAACAGAAAAAACAGTTTAATGCTAATTTTGAGAAGCGTCTGACAGAACGTCACGCGCCGGAAGGTAAAATGCCGGTACCTGCTGAATAACTCAGCGCACTGACTTAAGACCGCCGGACCTGCTCATACGCCGCTTAGAGGCTGTGGGCAGGCCCGGCGGTTTTTCTTTTAGCGTTTCCAGAAATCGTCAAACACCGTAATCGGTGGGCGACGCTTGTGTTCTGTCTTCACATACCAGCCTTCGATAATCTTCGCCAGTTCAGGTGCGACAGTTTTACCTTCCAGGTAGTCGTCGATATTTTCATAGGTGACACCCAGCGCGACTTCGTCAGGCAGGGAAGGGCGATCGTCTTCCAGATCTGCCGTTGGCGCTTTCAGATAGAGATGCTCCGGGCAGCCCAACGCGGCCAGTAGCTGTTTTCCCTGACGCTTATTCAGACGGAAAAGCGGGTTTATGTCGGTACCGCCGTCACCATATTTAGTAAAGAAGCCGGTCACCGCTTCTGCCGCATGGTCGGTGCCGACCACCACACCGTTGGTCATTCCGGCGATGCTGTACTGCGCTTTCATGCGTTCACGGGCTTTTTCGTTGCCGCGAACGAAATCGCTCAGTTCAATACCCGCTTCGCGCAGGGCCTCTTCGCTGGCGAGCACTGCCCCCTTAATATTGACGGTCAGAACGCGATCCGGCTGGATAAAGGCGATAGCGTCCTGACAATCCTGCTCATCGGCCTGTACGCCGAACGGCAAACGCACGGCGATAAATTGCAGCGCGTCATCGCCGCTTTCTTTACGCAGTTCACTGATAGCCTGCTGGCACAGTTTACCGGCGAGAGTGGAGTCCTGGCCGCCGCTGATGCCTAATACCAGTGATTTAATAAACGGATAGGTTTGCAGATACGTTTTCAGGAAATCAACGCTACGGCGGATCTCCTGTTGCACATCAATCTGTGGTTTTACGCCAAGCGCCTGGATGATTTCCTGCTGTAAACTCATTTACCCCTCCAAAAGATGTTGCCGATACCCATCAGAACAAGACCTTAAAGCTACCTCTTTGAGGCTGAAACGACAAGGCGTGGCGCGCTGAGTGACGTAAATTAGTGCAATTCAGCGACTTACTTTTTTGTCAGCAGAATGTTCTTAAAACCATCCGATTTGCAGTGTAAGGTTGAAAAATAAGATCCTTTATTCCAGGCTTAAACTACACAAAACAACAAAGAGGATGTTTTATGAACAAGTACGTTACAGGATTTCTGGGTGCAGCAGCCGCTCTGACCATGTTGGCCGGGTGTACGACTTACGATCGCACGAAAGATCAGTTCACTCAGCCAGTAGTAAAAGATGTTAAGAAAGGTATGTCGCGCAGCCAGGTTGCGCAGATTGCAGGCAAGCCGTCTTCTGAAGTGAGCATGATTCATGCGCGCGGTACCTGCCAGACCTACATTTTGGGTCAACGTGATGGTAAAACTGAGACTTACTTCGTAGCCCTCGACGATACCGGTCATGTGATGAACTCTGGCTACCAGACCTGTGCTGAGTATGATACTGACCCACAGGCACCTAAACAGTAATCGTTCATTTTCCTGAGCACTACGTAAGCCCGACGAATTCGTCGGGCTTTTTTGTGGTTTCTGATGCTTATTTAATTGCGCGAATTATTTTGACTAAAATGTGAAGGGAATCATAAGGCGAGGTCAATGAGAGACAATTTTGGCTGAGGAGGAATTATCCTGGCCTGGAGAGATACCGTATACTCAACACATAAACAAAAGTGAAACATCTGATGTTGAAATGGGTTCATGGGCGGAAGGAACGAAGCCCGATGATGGCAGATTCGATAAGTTGAGGAAGCGTGAATGGAAAAGAAACATATCTATCTTTTTTGCTCTGCAGGGATGTCGACTTCATTACTGGTCTCCAAAATGCGTGCGCAGGCGGAGAAATATGAAGTACCAGTCATTATTGAAGCATTCTCAGAAAGCTTTGCCGCAGAAAAAGGCCCACAGGCCGATGTTGTATTACTGGGGCCACAAATTGCGTACATGAAGGCAGATATTCAAAAATTGCTGCCTAATAAACCGGTAGAGGTTATTGATTCAGCACTCTACGGTAAAGTCGATGGTTTAGGTGTTCTTAAAGCAGCCGTTGCTGCAATTAAAAAAGCTGCTGCGCAGTAATTTTTTATTTTTCCCGTCAAAGAGTTATTTCACATTTAACGCCGCGGTATTCGCTGCGGCCTTTAAGGGTATTTTTCTATGAGTAAAGTGATCAGTTCGCTTGAAAAGGTACTCCTTCCTTTTGCTATTAAAATAGGAAAACAGCCTCACGTTAACGCAATTAAAAACGGTTTTATTAAGCTAATGCCATTGACCCTCGCGGGTGCGATGTTTGTCTTAATTAATAACGTTTTTTTAAGCTTTGGTGAGGGATCTTTTTTCTATTCAATGGGGATTCGCCTCGACGCGTCGACCATTGAGAACTTAAATAGCTTTAAGGCCATTGGTGGTAATGTTTACAACGGTACGTTGGGCATTATGTCGCTAATGGCGCCTTTCTTTATCGGTATGGCGCTTGCGGAAGAACGTAAAGTTGATTCGCTGGCGGCAGGCCTGTTATCCGTTGCAGCCTTTATGACAGTCACCCCTTACAGCGTCGGAGAAGCCTATGCAGTAGGCGCGAACTGGCTGGGCGGGGCGAACATTATCTCCGGCATTATTATCGGCCTGGTGGTCGCGGAAATGTTCACCTTTATTGTGCATAAAAACTGGGTTATTCGCCTGCCGGATAGCGTTCCCGCGTCCGTATCCCGCTCCTTCTCGGCGGTAATTCCTGGCTTTATTATCCTCTCTATCATGGGGATCATCTCCTGGGCGCTGACGCACTGGAGCACCAACTTCCACCAGATAATCATGGACGGCATCTCCACACCGCTGGCCTCAATGGGTGCGATTGTGGGTTGGGCGTACGTTATCTTTGTTCCGCTGCTGTGGTTCTTCGGTATCCACGGTTCCCTGGCGCTGACCGCGCTGGACAGCGGCATCATGACCCCGTGGGCGCTGGAAAACATTGCAACCTATCAGCAGTACGGTTCTGTTGCCGCGGCGCTGGAAGCCGGTAAATCGTTCCATGTGTGGGCGAAACCGATGCTCGACTCCTACGTCTTCTTGGGCGGTAGTGGTGCGACTCTGGGCCTGATTATCGCTATCTTCATCGCTTCTCGTCGCGCAGATTACCGTTCTGTTGCCAAACTGGCGCTGCCATCAGGCATCTTCCAGATTAACGAGCCGATTCTGTTTGGTCTGCCAATTATCATGAACCCGGTGATGCTGATTCCGTTCGTACTGGTTCAGCCTATTCTCGCCGCCATTATGATTATCGCGTACTCACTGGGCATCATTCCGCCGATTACCAATATGGCGCCGTGGACTATGCCGACCGGCTTAGGCGCTTTCTTCAGTACCAACGGGAGTATCGCCGCTCTGCTGCTGGCGCTCTTCAACCTGGTTGTCGCCACGCTTATCTACATGCCATTTGTCATCGTAGCCAACAAAGCACAGACGGCCATTGAAGAAGAAGAGAGCGAAGAAGACATCGCGAATGCACTGAAATTCTGATGACGTGCGGTAGTGGAAACGCTACCGCCATCACTAAAAGGAAAAAGTATGTTTGATCTGGACAATATCACAGCAGAACCTGTGCAGGAAAATGACCTCGAAGAAGTGGTGATGGGCCTGATTATCAACTCCGGGCAGGCACGAAGCCTGGCGTATACGGCACTGAAGCAGGCTAAGCAAGGCGATTTTGAAACCGCCAGAGCGACGATGGAACAATCTCGCATCGCACTGAGTGAAGCGCACCGCGTGCAGACGCAACTCATCGAAAGCGATGAGGGGGAGGGGAAAATGAAGGTGAGCCTGGTATTAGTTCATGCTCAGGATCATCTTATGACCTCAATGTTGGCCCGCGAGCTGGTCGCGGAATTGATCGAGCTTCACGAGAAGGTACAATAGGTTATCCGTATTATGAGGCAGCCTAAGATGATGACCATGGAAATTAATACCGCACGAGAACAGCAACTGTTTGATGGCCGGAATTTTCATGTCTTTATCTACAATAAAACGGAGAGCGTAAGCGGCCTGCATCAGCATGATTACTATGAGTTCACGCTGGTGCTCACAGGCCGCTACTATCAGGAGATTAACGGCAAGCGCGTCCTGCTGGAACGCGGCGATTTTGTCTTCATCCCGTTGGGTTCGCATCACCAGAGCTTCTACGAGTTTGGTGCGACGCGCATCCTCAACGTCGGAATCAGCAAAGATTTTTTCGCCACGCACTATCAGCCGCTGTTGCCATTTTGCCTGGTAGCGTCGCAGGTTTACTCTGTTAAAAGTACTTTTCTCAGCTATATCGAGTCAGTTATTGCTTCGCTACATTTTCGCGAAACTGAATTCGATGAATTTATTGAATTAGTGGCTTTTTATGTGATTAACCGTCTGCGTCATCATCGTGAAGATCAAGCTCAGGATGTGATACCGCAGTGGTTAAAAGCAACGGTCGAAGCCATGCACGATAAAATGAAGTTCGGTGAAGGTGCGCTGGAAAATATGGTTTCGCTCTCCGGGAAGTCTCAGGAGTATTTAACGCGAGCGACTCAGCGCTACTATGGCAAAACACCGATGCAGATTATTAATGATATCCGCATCAACTTTGCCATGAAGCAACTGGAAATTACGAACTACTCCGTTACCGATATTGCGTATGAATCCGGGTACAGCAGCCCAAGTTTGTTTATTAAAACATTCAAAAAGCTGACCTCGTTTACCCCGAGTAATTATCGCAAGCGATTGACGGTCATTAAGTAAAATAATTCACGCACTACGGTATTTTCCGTAGTAATGCGACAGCAAATTTAATATCCGCGCTGAATGTGGAGGGTTGACTGCATTTAGCGGGTGGATCACGAGGGAGAAAGTATGAGCCAGAAATTAAAAGTTGTAACCATCGGCGGCGGCAGCAGCTATACACCAGAATTACTGGAAGGTTTTCTCAAACGTTACCATGAACTGCCGGTAAGCGAATTGTGGCTGGTTGATGTTGAAGGCGGTAAAGAGAAGCTTGATATCATTCATGCGCTGTGTGAGCGTATGGTGGAGAAAGCGGGTGTACCGATGAAAGTCTTCAAAACACTCGACCGCCGTGACGCGCTGCGTGATGCCGATTTCGTGACCACCCAATTGCGCGTCGGCCAGTTGAAAGCGCGTGAAAAAGATGAGCGTATACCGCTGAGTCACGGCTACCTTGGCCAGGAAACTAACGGCGCAGGTGGCCTGTTCAAAGGTCTGCGTACCATTCCGGTAATTTTTGACATCATTAAAGATGTTCAGGAACTGTGTCCGAACGCGTGGGTGATTAACTTCACTAACCCAGCCGGGATGGTCACCGAAGCCGTCTATCGTCACACCAATTTCAAACGCTTTATCGGTGTATGCAACATTCCGATTGGCATGAAAATGTTTATCACCGATGTGCTGAACCTTTCCGAAAAGGACGATCTTTCCATCGATCTTTTTGGCCTGAACCACATGGTGTTTATCCGCGATGTGCTGGTGAATGGCACATCGCGTTTCGTTGAGCTGATTGACGGTGTCGCTTCCGGTACCCTGACGGCCAATTCGGTGAAAAATATCTTCGACCTGCCGTTTAGCGAAGGGTTGATTCGCTCTCTGAATCTGATTCCATGCTCTTACCTGCTGTACTATTTCAAAACCAAAGAGATGCTGGCGATTGAAATGGGCGAGTACTACAAAGGCGGCGCACGTGCGCAGGTGGTGCAGAAGGTTGAAAAGCAGCTGTTCGAGTTGTACAAGAATCCAGATCTCAACGTCAAACCGAAAGAGCTGGAGCAGCGCGGTGGGGCGTATTACTCCGATGCCGCATGCGAAGTGATCAACGCTATCTACAATGATAAACAGGCTGAACACTACGTTAACTTCCCCCATAACGGCCACGTGGATAACATCCCGGCGGACTGGGCGGTAGAAATGACGGCGATTCTGGGCCGCGATGGGGCGAAACCACACCCACGCCTGACGCACTTCGATGACAAAGTGCTGGGGCTTATCCATACCATTAAAGCTTTTGAAATTCAGGCAAGCCATGCGGCACTGAGTGGCGAAATTAATGACGTTGAGCTGGCGATGAACTTAAGCCCGCTGATTGGCTCTGACAAGGACGCGGAGATCCTCGCGCGTGAAATGATCCTCGCGCACGAAGAGTGGTTGCCAAACTTTGCTGCCACAGTGGAGAAACTGAAAAAGTGACAGGAGGTACGATGGAACGACTGCTGATCGTCAATGCAGATGACTTCGGCCTGAGCAAAGGGCAGAACTACGGCATTATCGACGCCTGTAAAAATGGTGTCGTGACGTCAACCACCGCGCTGGTAAACGGCGCGGAGATTGAACATGCGGCGCAACTGAGCCGCCGTACGCCGGAGCTGGCGGTTGGGATGCACTTTGTTCTGACGCTGGGTGAACCGCTCTCAGAGATGCCGGGGCTGACCCGTGAAGGCAAACTGGGGAAATGGATCTGGCAAATGGCGGAAAACGATACGCTGCCGCTGGACGAAATTGCGCATGAGCTGGCGTGTCAGTTCGATCGTTTCGTCGCTATTTTCGATACTGCGCCAACGCACATTGATAGCCATCACCATGTGCATATGATCCCGCAGATCTATCCGCTGGTGGCGAAGTTTGCTTTAGAGAAGGGTGTGGCGCTGCGTATTGACCGCTCTCTTCCGCAGGCAGAGGGCGCGCCGGATGATGTGCGCAGTAGCGCCGGATTCAGCAGTGAGTTTTATGGTGATGAAATTTCCGAAGCGTTATTCCTGCAGGTACTGGATAAATCTGTGCAACGCGATGAACCCTCCGTTGAGGTGATGTGCCATCCGGCGTTTGTTGATAAGACAATCATGGGCAGCGCTTACTGCTACCCACGACTGGCTGAGCTGGATGTCCTCACTTCGCCATCGCTGAAATATGCCATTGCGGAACGCGGTTATCGTCTCGGCACCTATCGCGACGTCTGATTCTGCGAGTTGAGAGAATGTTGTGCTTTTCGCCCGGTTATCCGTCACCGGGCTTTTTTTTAGGCCGGTATCGCCGCCGTTTTACCTGCTCGAGACCAAACGCGATGCGCCGCGATCAGGCTGAGCAAATCTTCCACGGTTGATTTAGCGATAGCATCGCCTTCGACAATACCTTCTTCACCCTGGCTATCGACATTCAGCAGGCCTTTAAACTGGCGCGCATCGCCCGCCAGCAGGATTGGCTTAAGATGTTTGTAGGCTTCCAGTAGGTAGTATTGCGCGTCGCCACTTTTCAGCAGATCGCTAAGATCGCCGCCCGGCACCACCACCGCATCCACCGTGAGCGAAGGAGAACCCGCGAACGTTCCGGCGATAGGCAGTTCTGAACCATCATCGGCGGTCACTTCCCCCATACGCGAGTAGAGCAGTTTGGCATGCACGCCTTGTGCTTTAAGGCCCTGAAGCAGGGTCAGCACATCAGCGGATGCCGTGTTTTGATTAAGCAGAACGGCCACCACACGTCCTTTTACGCCACCGCTGGGGATAGCATATAAGCTGAGAGTGGGATCTTTATCCAGCCCATTTACATCCGCAGGCGGTTGACGATTTTGCTGCTCGTCATTGAGAGTAATACCTAAATTTTCTGCAACGGCCTGTGCCAGGCGAATATCGACGCTGACAAGTTGATCGACGACCCGTTCACGGATCCACTCGCGTGCGACTTTGCTGAGTTCAAAACTGAAGGCATCGATAATATGCTGTTGCTCAATCGGCGTCTGACTGTTCCAGAAGAGTCGCGGCTGAGCGTAATATTCAGCAAAGGACGGGCTACGTTCACGCACTTTATGCCCATCAACGCGTTCCTGGTATGATTCAAAACCACCCCGTTTCGGTGCAGGCGGCGTTTCACGCGGCCAGTTATCATTAATGGAATTGGGTTCGTAGTTGGCCGGGTTGCTATCGATATCCTGGCGATGCATGCCATCGCGCTGGAAATTGTGATACGGGCAGGTTGGGCGATTGATCGGGATTTCGTGGAAATTAGGCCCACCCAGACGGCTTATCTGCGTATCGGTGTAAGAGAACAGGCGTCCCTGAAGCAGGGGATCGTTACTGAAATCCAGGCCGGGAACAATATGCCCTGGGTGGAACGCGGCCTGCTCATTTTCGGCGAAGAAGTTGTCCGGGTTGCGGTTAAGCACCATTTTGCCGACGAGTTGCACCGGCACCAGCTCCTCGGGAATCAGCTTAGTGGGGTCGAGCAGATCGAAATCGAACTTAAATTCATCCTCTTCCGGGATAAGCTGCAAGCCCAGTTCATACTCAGGATAATCACCTGCTTCAATGGCTTCCCACAGGTCGCGACGGTGGAAGTCGGGATCGCGTCCGGTGAGCTTTTGCGATTCATCCCACACCAGAGACGCCTTACCGGCAACCGGCTTCCAGTGAAAACGAACAAACGTCGCTTTACCTTCGGCATTGATTAAGCGGAAAGTATGAATACCAAAGCCTTCCATGGTGCGATAACTGCGTGGGATCCCGCGGTCGGACATCGCCCAGAATACGTTGTGCAATGTTTCCGGTTGCAGCGAGACATAGTCCCAGAAGGTATCATGCGCGCTTTGCCCCTGCGGTATTGCGCAATGGGGTTCGGGCTTCACGGCATGCACGAAATCGGGAAATTTCAGTGCATCCTGAATAAAGAAGATAGGCGTGTTATTGCCGACCAGGTCAAAAATGCCCTCATCAGTATAGAACTTGGTGGCAAAGCCACGAATATCGCGCACAGTGTCAGCGGAACCCGCGCCACCTTGAACGGTTGAGAAACGCACGAAAACAGGCGTGATTTTCTCCTTTGAGGAGAGGAAGTCCGCTTTCGTGACATCACTCAGGCTCTTATATGGCTGAAAATAGCCGTGCGCCGCAGAGCCACGTGCATGCACGATGCGTTCAGGAATGCGTTCATGGTCAAAGTGGGTGATTTTCTCACGCAGAATAAAATCTTCCAGCAGCGTAGGGCCACGGCTACCGGCACGCAGAGAATTCTGGTCATCGGCAATACGGACGCCCTGGTTGGTTGTCAGCGGGAAGTTTTCGCCGCCTTTACGCTGCTTATCAAGCGCTTTTAATTTCTCATTGCTGGTGTTAGGCGCTTTAAGGCTCCCTGGCGCGGTAGGCTCTTCGCCGGGAGCGGTAGGTTTTGGTGTGGGTCGCCAGGAACCATCTTCAGGTGCCAGGGAATCCAGACCGGGTTTTGACTCTCTGGAATCGTGAACCGGTGATTGATGGGTTTTTGATTTATTGTGTTGATCCGACATGCTCATCTCCTGTTTTCATTACTGAAAATTGGCCGATTTTGCGGCAAACCCTTCTAACTATAGAACAATCGCCAGCCCTTACCGCTTAAAGGACGACTTTAGGACTATGTAACATTTGCGTCGGCCTGGTATGCCAGCCGTGAATGAGGGGTGCCTGCAATCAGAATCGGTAAATCGCACACACAGGACAGGACTTCGCGAGGTAAAATCGGCTAATATTACGGTTTTCGTTTTTTAAATTGGTCTTTAGTGAATCAACCCATTATGAAACCTCTTCGCCAACAAAATCGTAAGGTTATCAGCTATGTGCCTCGTGTTGAGCCTGCGCCGCCTGAACATGCGATCAAAATGGATGCGTTTCGTGACGTATGGATCCTTCGCGGGAAGT
Source organism: Pseudocitrobacter sp. RIT415 (assembly GCF_003057695.2). NCBI lineage: Bacteria > Pseudomonadati > Pseudomonadota > Gammaproteobacteria > Enterobacterales > Enterobacteriaceae > Pseudocitrobacter > Pseudocitrobacter sp. RIT415. The sequence continues at coordinate 36,882 of NZ_QBJC02000017.1, forward strand.
ATGTCGCTTTTGTGCTAATGGGGGAGTCGTTTCAACGCTCGCCGGCGTTTACGGTGCCGGAGTCTGCACAACGCTGGGCCAACCAGATTCGTCAGGAAGATGAAGTCTCGGAGTAAATGAGTGCCACTTTTGATAAGGCCCATCGTCGGATAAACGCGCATACGTTATTGGCAGGCGTTGGCCTTTTTGGCGAAATTTTGACGTTATAAAACAAAAAACGCGCAGACAGGCTGCGCGTTTTTTATCACACCAACAGTATTAACGATGCGCCAGTTCCGCATCATCCTCACTGTTCAGAATCTCTTTATCGGTTTGGCGCAGCCATTGGCTGGTCAGGGTGCCTGCAGTCATGGAGCCACTGACGTTCAGAGCGGTACGGCCCATATCGATCAGCGGTTCAACGGAAATCAGCAACGCGACCAGCGTCACCGGCAAGCCCATCGCGGGCAGAACAATCAGCGCCGCGAAGGTTGCACCGCCGCCGACACCTGCTACGCCCGCAGAACTCACGGTGACAATGCCAACCAGAGTAGCAATCCACAGCGGATCGAGTGGGTTGATGCCCACGGTTGGCGCCACCATAACGGCGAGCATTGCCGGATACAGACCCGCACAGCCGTTCTGACCGATCGTCGCGCCGAAAGAGGCGGAGAAGCTGGCGATAGATTCCGGTACACCCAGACGGCGCGTTTGTGCTTCCACGTTTAGCGGAATCGACGCGGCGCTGGAACGGCTGGTGAAAGCGAAGGTGATAACCGGCCACACTTTACGGAAGTATTTCAGCGGGCTGACACCGTTTACGCCCAGCAGCAGGCCGTGTACGGCGAACATGATTGCCAGACCGATGTAAGAAGCCACCACGAAGCTGCCGAGTTTGATGATGTCCTGCAGGTTAGAACCCGCCACGACTTTGGTCATCAGCGCCAGTACGCCATACGGAGTCAGTTGCATCACCAGACGAACCAGTTTCATCACCCAGCTTTGCAGCGTGTCGATTGCCGCAATGACGCGCAGGCCTTTTGGCTCATCATCTTTTAACAGTTTTAACGCAGCCACGCCCAGGAAAGCGGCGAAGATAACGATGCTGATGATAGAGGTTGGGTTCGCGCCAGTCAGATCGGCAAACGGATTTTTGGGCACGAAGGAGAGCAATAACTGCGGCACATTCAGGTCAGCAACCTTTCCAGCATAGTTGCTGTGGATGGCATCAAGGCGTGCGGTTTCCGCAGTACCCTGCACCAGACCTTCTGCCGTCAGGCCAAACAGGTTGGTGACCAGTACGCCTACCAGTGCGGCAATCAGCGTAGTGAACAGCAGGGTGCCAATTGTCAGGAAGCTGATTTTACCCAGTTGTGACGCATTGTGCAGACGGGCTACCGCGCTCAGAATCGAGGCGAAAACCAGCGGCATTACGATCATTTGCAGCAGTTGCACGTAGCCGTTACCGACGACATTGAACCACTGAATAGAATCTTTAAGAATCTGGCTGTCGGAACCATAAATAAATTGTAACGCGAGGCCAAACACGACCCCCATCACCAGACCGACCAGTACTTTTTTTGCCAGACTCCACTGTTTGTGACGCGTTTGCGCCAGCAGCAACAGCAGTGCCGCGAACACGATAACGTTCGCGATTAATGGAAAGTTCATCCCCGTTCTCCTGATTTCATTATATAGCCAGCCTCACCGGGCTGGTCAGATGTGAAAAGGGTAACAGAAGTGACAATCGTCGCTTATATCCAAATGGAATGGATTATGACAAAAGTGATAGTTTTGTGTAGTTATTGTTCGATCTGGTGATTTATAAAGCGATTGAAGGTCATTTGCAGAGAATTAATCATTCCCGAAGACCAGCGTACGGCGCTGTTTTCCGGTAATGACTGCGGCATCCAGACCGCGTAGGCGAACAACGCCATGCACAGAAAACGCTCCAGTTGATTGCCTTTTTGTGGCGCCAGAATCGGCAGACGAAAACGCCAGCGACAGGGCCATAACAGTGGTACGCCCGCAGGGGTGAGCATATCGGCCAGAATATGACTGAGGTAGCCCAGCACCATCCCCTGAAGCGCGTCGGCGGGAACAAACCAACTCTCTGGCACTTTTAGATAGAAAACCGTGAGCAGGGCAAAAACGGCCAGCAGGCTATGGGTGAAGCCGCGATGACCAAATGCGCGGGCCACGGGTTTCGACAGCCAGCTTAGCCGCTGGCCGAGGAACGATTTCGGGTGGTCGATATCCGGTAGCAGGCAGGTTAGCACCGCTGACGGCACAATATGCCACCAGTCGCCTTGCGCCAGCACAGGCGTCAGCTCGGCATTTTTTGCAAATACCGCACAGGCGATGGAAAAGAGCAGGTGGCCTTCCGCCGTCATGATAAAACCCGATAAAACTGTCAATTCATACAGTATAGGGTTTTTATACAGTAGGCGGAAGAGGTTACGGTGTAACTCTTTGTTAAAAAATTAACGCGCCAGCCAGCCGCCATCCACTGCCAGCGTAAAGCCGTTGATATAGTCAGACGCGGACGATGCGAGAAATACCGCCGGGCCTTTTAAATCTTCCGGTGAACCCCAGCGTCCGGCGGGGATACGGTCGAGAATTTCTTTGCTGCGTTCGGCATCGTCACGCAGTTGCTGCGTATTATTGGTCGCCATATAACCGGGGGCGATAGCGTTGACGTTGATGTTGTACTGCGCCCATTCGTTCGCCAGCAGGCGTGTAATCCCCAGCACACCGCTTTTAGACGCAGTATAAGAGGGTACGCGGATCCCGCCCTGGAAAGAGAGCATCGAGGCAATATTAATAATTTTCCCGCCGCCGCCCTGATGTATAAACTGTTTTGCCACCGCCTGAGAGAGGAAAAATACCGACTTCAGATTCAGGTTAATCACGTCGTCCCAGTTTTTCTCGCTAAATGACAGGGCCTCTTCCCGGCGGATGGTACCGGCGTTGTTTACCAGAATATCAATACGGCCCATCGACGCGACGGCCTTTGCCACAATATCCGTAATTGCCTCCTGACGACTGAGGTCAGCCTGAATAGCGGTGAACCGCCGCCCGAGAGCCTGTACTTTGGCGGATGTTTCTTCCGGTATTTTGCGGCTAACGCTGATGATGTCGCAGCCCGCTTCTGCAAGCCCCAAAGCCATTCCTTGTCCCAAACCGGTATCGCACCCGGTGACAAGCGCAGCTTTGCCGTTCAGGTTGAAGGCGTTCAGTATCATAGTGACCTCTGTATGCGGTTATTGTCGTTATGGCTGATCTTCACGACAAGCATAGAAGGGCGTAATAAAAAACTCAAACTAAAATGAAACGTTGTTTCAATAATATGACGAGCGTTGGATTTGCGGACAACCTGGCGTTGCCCGCGAAGGGGTTAACCGCGAAGATCGCTCAGCGTTAAGTCGGCTAAGGAGTGCAATTTCACGTTAGCCAGCACAAAGCGAGGATCGTGTTGTCCTTCTTCCGCAGGCACTACGATAGAGCGCATACGTGCTGCTTTACTGGCGATCATGCCGTTTACGGAATCTTCCAGCGCCACGCAGGTGAGCGGGTCGACGCCCAGTTTCGCAGCACAGTCCAGGTAAACCTGCGGATGCGGCTTGCTGTAGGGCAGTTTTTCCGCTGATGCCAGCGCATCGAACTGGTCGCGCAGCTCAAACATGGTCAGCACCTTTTCCAGCATATGCAGCGGCGAAGCCGATGCGAGGCCAACTTTCAGACCGTTTGCTTTGCACAGGGCGACGGCTTCGCGTACGCCGGGCAGCAGCGGGCGAGTTTCCTCTACCAGACTAATGGCACGTTCGATAATGCGCGCCGTGACCTCTTCACGGCTCGGCCCGTTCCAGGGCTGCTGGGCAAACCACAGATCCACCACCATATCGATGCGCAGACCCAGAGTGTCTGGCAGCTCGTTACGGCGGTTAATATCAACGCCAAGGCTCGCGATGACCTCCAGTTCAGCACGATCCCACAACGGCTCGGAATCGATCAGTAATCCATCCATATCAAAAATAGCGGCGAGTATCTGGCGCTCTGCGGACATAACAACCTCTCTGTTGAGTAACTTAGGCGATGAATGCCGTTTAATATGGTATATCATATCGCGCGTAAAGTCGGGAAAAATGCCTGCCAGCAGGTAGACTGATAGGATATAGCCTGACAAAAAGACGTCTGAACAAGGGGAACCCATGACGTATCAACAAGCGGGACGCATCGCGATTCTGAAACGTATTTTAGGCTGGGTGATTTTCATTCCTGCGCTCATTTCAACGCTGATCTCGGTACTGAAATTTATGTACGATCACAGTGAAAAGCAGCCGGGCATCGATGCGGTGATGATGGATTTTGCGCACGTGATGATCGAAATGATGCGTTTCAATACGCCGTTTTTGAACTTCTTCTGGTATAACTCACCGACGCCAAACTTCCAGCAGGGGCTGAACGTGATGTTCTGGGTGATTTTTGCCCTGGTGTTCATCGCGTTGGCCTTGCAGGACTCTGGCGCACGGATGAGCCGTCAGGCGAAGTTTCTGCGCGAAGGCGTTAACGATCAAATGATCCTGGAAAAAGCGAAGGGCGAAGATGGAATGACGCGCGAGGCGCTGGAAGCGAAAATTAAGGTGCCGCATAACACCATTTTCCTGCAAATTTTTCCGCTCTATATCCTGCCGATTGTGGTGATCGTGATCGGTTATTTCTTCTTTAAAGTCCTCGGTTTTCTCTGATCGTTTATGTCGCCCGGTGAATGGCCGGGCGTCGTATTAGTTGGCAGGGATCGCGCGCGGTTTGCCGGATGGATCAACCGCTACGTAAATAAACAGCGCTTCAGTCGCTTTGTAACGCTGACCAATCGGCTCAGATGAGACTTTTTTCACCCACACTTCAATATTCACCGTAATCGACGTATTGCCTTTTTTAACACAGCGCGCATAGCAGCAGACAACATCGCCCACGGCAACCGGACGCAGAAAGGTCATGCCATCTACGCGCACGGTGACGACCCGGCCATGAGCAATCTCTTTTGCCAGAATCGCGCCGCCAATATCCATTTGTGACATTAACCAGCCACCAAAGATGTCTCCATTGGCGTTGGTATCCGCTGGCATGGCGAGCGTGCGTAAAACCAGTTCACCCTGCGGGGCGTCATTTTTCAGTGTCATTATAATCCCTGTGCTTATTCAAAAGACGTCGGGCGGGATGCTACTACGAAATGGGCATCGAGAATAGTCAAACGCGCGTCATACGGGGCTTACGGGAGAAAAAACAGCCAATTAAGCGCTTATCCCAGAAACAGAAATATCACAAAAAGTTGAATATTTTAAAACATAAATCGGGCTAAGCTTTCGCTGACATTTCAATAAAAGGATGAAGACAATGAAGAAAATATCAGGGCTGGTTTTACTGAGCACCCTCATCGCGGCGCCGATTGCTTACGCGGCCCCTGTCGGTACGCTCAGCGTCCATATTCTGAATCAGCAAACCGGTGTTCCGTCTAAAGATGTCGACGTGACGCTGGAAAAACAGCAACCCTCGGGATGGGTAATGCTGGCGACTCAGAAAACGGATAACGATGGGCGCATTAAGTCGCTCTATCCTGAAAAAGAGGATATGCAGCCCGGTGTTTATCGCGTGACGTTTAAAACGGGCGAGTACTTTAAGGCAGAGAAGTTGTCCTCGTTCTTCCCGGAAATTCCGGTGCTGTTTACGGTGACGAAAACGAATGAAAAGTTACATGTCCCTCTGTTACTGAGTCAGTACGGGTATTCGACCTATAAAGGGAGCTGATAATGCATGGCGGGGCGGAATTAACCAGTTTTCTCTAAGAAAACTGGACAAAGACACACTATAATTAAGATGATGGCTCGGATGGGAGACGCAAAATGTACACTCCACTCGTCGCTATTATGTTTATTCTGCTGACAGCCCAGGCGCTTATTGAAATAGGCGTGCTGCGTAGCTGAACAGAATTCCGCACTCCCCCTGGTAATAAAAAAGGCACACTGTGAGTTGTGTGCCTTTTGAGTTGCCTGCGATGGCGGCTTACTTTTCTTCCTGCGGCATATGCCGGTAGATGTAAACGCCGCTCAGTACGGTGAACAACAACGTCATCGCCGTCAGGCCAAAGACCTTGAAATTGACCCAAATGTTTTGCGGCAACCAGAACGCAATGTAGATATTAGCGAGGCCGCACAGAATAAAGAACACGGCCCAGGCGATATTCAGATTGGCCCACACTGAGGCGGGCAGTGTCAGTTCCTTACCCAGCATGCGTTGAATCAACGGTTTTTTCATCACCCACTGGCTCACCAACAGCGCACCAGCGAACAACGCGTAAATCACGGTGACTTTCCACTTGATAAATTCATCGTTGTGGAAGAAGAGCGTTAAACCGCCGAAGACCGCGACCAGCACAAAGGTGATAAGCGCCATCTTTTCAACTTTGCGGTAGCGCACCCAGCTGTAGATCAACACGATAGCGGTTGCAACGATCAGCGCTGAGGTTGCGGCATAGATGTCGTAAATCTTATAAAAGGCGAAGAAGACGACCAGCGGTAAAAAATCCAGAAACTGCTTCATACTTCGATTCCGTACTCCAGTTGCGGCCCAACGACCGTCGGGCCCGCAGGAAAAATTAGTTGCGAATAAGCATATACAAGCGGAATAAATAAATCAGCAACACGGCAGAGATAAGGTTGCTGAGCGTATTCACCACTACCGCGCCTACGTTTGGCGTCAACACGGCGAAGTTCGGTGCGAACACCAGTAACAGCGTTTTCGCCAGCAACCAGCCAATGACCGCCGGCGCCACCAGACGCATATTGGCCCACGCCAGTTTCATACTGCTACGCATCGACACGAAGATGCCCATTTTATCCTGCACTAACATGACAGGTGCGAAAGCCAGCACAATGGCCAGCAATACGCCCGGCACGACGATCAACATCACGCCCATTTGTACCATAAACGTAGTGAGGAAGATCAATATAAACAGTTTAGGCAGGACAGGCGCACTTGCACCAATAGCACGCAGTGCGCTGACGCGGTGACCGGCAGAAACCAGTTGAATCATCAGCATGACGCCGCCGGCCAGAATGGCGTTGCCAATCAGCCCGGAAAACGTTGATGCCGCTGAAGCACGCAGGAGAATTTGTTGCTGCTCCGGTGTCATGTTTTGGACCAGATCAAACAGGCCGACGCTTCCGGTGAGATTGTCACCCTGGCGCAAGAGAGCAAGCTGTTCATCGCTGGGTGTAAAGGCGTGACCAATCACCACGGTGATAAATGCGCACAGCAGCGCAATCAGCAAAATGGTTAAAAACTGATTACGGAAAAAATTACCCGTGTCACGGTATACGGACTGCGCCGTGATAGACATGCACTCTCCTTGAGTATTGCATCCGCGTCACCCTTCAGGCTGCCTCTAAGTCGGCTGCGCTTACTCGCCCGAATCTCATAGCTGGGTAGCTCATCGGGCTCGCTCGTTAACTGCCTTGATGCAGCGTGAAAGATTTTGCGTAAAGGTGTTAATTAGCCGCTGATTGTACCGCAGTTAATACACTCGTTGCAGCCTCAAGACTCGTATGGAAAAGCATATCTTTGTAAAGAGGAGGTAAGCCGTAGTGTGCCCGGGCGCGATTACAGGCGTCGTTCTCCGTACCATTATCACCGGACATGGCAAATTCGCGGCAGGGAGAGGGGCGTTCGTGGTACACAGAACAGCTGACCTTGCCGCCAATTTCGCCTTCAAGGGCAGTGCAGCGCGGATGTTTGCTGTTGGTACCCTTCATACAACGTAAAAAAGGGGTGAGGGGCTCAGTAAGCTGCGCAGGAAGCTGGCCGCCGCCATCGTTGGCTTCAGCCCAGTAAAAGGAGACACGGAAATACGCACAACAGGCCCCGCACGTCATGCACGGATTCAAATCGCTCATAGCACACCTGAAAAAACGCATCAACAGAAATTGTCGTGTCTACGTTATCCAGAGGTTTGAAAGAGAGCAAGTGGGGATCCGGACAATTTTGTTTCAGAAAAATACCGCTGAAATTGATATGGATGCGTATCCATCATCTCAACAAAGTAAGCAAAAATTAATCCAGATCAACAAATGTTAAAATTTAACATTTGGTGTGATCTGTGTTGCTACCTGATTAACTATTTGTAGGTATATTTGCCATGACTAATAAAACCCCTAAAAAAGGAGTGGGTATGAAAAAATTAGCAGTGGCAGCTTTAGCACTTTCTACGCTTTCTGGTGGCGCATGGGCCCATGACGCAGGCGAATTTTTCATTCGTGCAGGTTCCGCAACGGTGCGTCCATCAGAGGGCTCGGACAACGTTCTTGGCGCTCTCGGCGGATTTAATGTTAGCAATAACACACAGTTAGGCCTGACATTTACCTATATGGCAACCGAGAACATCGGTATTGAACTGCTGGCGGCAACGCCGTTCCGCCACAAAGTAGGTACTGGCCCAACGGGGGATATCGCCACCGTTCACCACTTACCACCAACCTTGATGGCACAATGGTACTTTGGTGATTCCAGCAGCAAACTGCGTCCGTACATTGGTGCAGGTATCAACTACACTACGTTCTTTGACAACGATTTTAACAAAACGGGTAAAGAGGCCGGGCTGTCAGACCTTAGTCTGGATGATTCCTGGGGGGCCGCCGGGCAGGTGGGGATGGACTATTTAATCAACCGTGACTGGCTGGTAAACATGTCCGTCTGGTATATGGATATCGACACCAACGTGAAATTTAAACATAACGGCGAGCGTCAAAGCGTCAGTACCCGTCTCGATCCATGGGTGTTTATGTTCTCAGCAGGTTATCGATTCTAACGGGTTGCAGGGCTGGTCTTTTGCGACCAGCCCTGGCTGAACTCCGCATCCTGACAATCTCTTCACCCTCATCCCTGCAGCATAAACAGCGTGTTATATCTGGCCCATTCTCGCAGCGCGTCCAGCCACGGATCAAACCATAGGACAATAGCGGGGACATCAATGTCCATCTCAAGAATTAAGCTGGTCACGGCGGCGGCGGCAATTACAATATAATTCGTACACATAAGAACATCCTTATTCTTATTAAATATTAAACGAATTTACAATAATTGAATAACTCTCGGCAGGCAATATCAGTCCTAATGCATTGCAGCTAATTCAATGATGATACCCTGTCAGAATGAAGGCCTGATTTGTGAAAATAGCCATAACTTTCGCCGTCAACCCAGCGGGTTTGACAGGACTCTCTGCGCAGCCGGGTAGGGCGGCAACGTATGAGAGACTCAGTAACCGTGCATCCGTAAGGAAGGTAAAACACGTTGCCGGGCGAAGAACCATCGATAAGTAAGCGTTTAATTTTAGATTTTTGTTGTAGAAAGGCTTCCTAATCAGAAAATCTTCATTTATTCTCGGCCGGTATTGTTGTAATTTTCCTGGTATTGCAAGAGTATTAGTAAGACTTATTAATTAGAATGTATTGTGTTTAGGGAAAGCTTCCCTTAAATATTAATTAAACATTTAGCGTTTGATGCTGATTTTTGTCTTTCTTGACAGAGATTTAATTTATTATTGTTAATGTTTCACATCATTCGCTTAACGTTAATGTCGGAGGCCAGATGAACAGGAAGTTAAAAGAGATAGATACGCTCCTTACGGGGTTAAATCGTTCTGTCGGAGGGCACTATCGCTGGTTGGTGCAGGCGTTACGTCTTATTGCAAAACGTGATGATAGCGTGAATGACATTACCAGCCTCGAAGCACATAATTGTTGCCAATTTGGTGGCTGGTTGAATCAATATCTGGCAACTGATACTGAAGATAAAGGTTTTTTATTAACCATTAATGATAAACATATTCGGGTGCATGAGGTTTGTCGTCAATTAGTCGATTCAGTTTTACAAGATAATATACAAGAGACATTATTTAACGATTTTGAACATGCACTCCAGGAATTTGTCGCGGCCATTACCGTTTACCAGACACATTTGTTACAGCTACGTATAAGTTATGATGCATTAACCAGTCTGCCGTTAAGAAGAATCCTGGATGAATCATTTGAAAGCCAGGTAATGGATCGCAGCAATGGTGAACTCTATGTGATGATTCTGGATATCGATCATTTTAAACGCATTAATGATACCTACGGACATATTATTGGCGATGAGGTATTGCGCGCCTTTGCGCAGAAATTGCAGAGTTGCACGCGCAATTACGAGCCAGTGTACCGATTTGGCGGCGAAGAGTTTATCGTGATCCTGAAGGCCAAGGATGAGTCAGAAGCGATGGCGGCTGGCCTGCGCATTACCCGGGCGATTGAACATCATCAAATCAGAGTTGGGCAATATGATATTCCGGTTACGGTCACCTCAGGCTTAACTCGGGCGATCCCGGGGGAATTACTGCGCATTGTGCTTGAACGTGCCGACGGTGCAATGTACGTGGGTAAGCAGTCAGGCAGGAATCGCTGCATGTATATCAATGAACAGGGCTCGATAGAGCGGGTGATTGAATAAAAAAAGCCCGCCGGAAGGCGGGCAAGTAATACTGGAAGCAATGTGAGCAATGTCGTAACGAATACCTGAGTGATTTGCTCAACTATTCGTTGATGAGAAAGATAATGGTTCTCATCTAAGATATCAACCCCACAGTTTGTGTTAATCGCTTTTTTTTCGCATCCAGAAGAAAAAGCTGCCTGTTGGCAGCTTTAAACTGATGACAAACGCAACATTGCCTGATGCGCTACGCTTATCAGGCCTACAAGGTTTCTGCAATATCTTGAATTTGGAATATTTTGTAGGCCGGATAAGGCGTTTACGCCGCATCCGGCAAGAACAAAGCGCACTTTGTCGGCGATCTGAAGCTGCCTGTTGGCAGCTTTAGTTTATTGATAACTTCATTAAAAAATATACCTGTATCTTGCCGGGGGCGCTACGCTTGCCCGGTCTACAAAGTACTACGCCTGGCGCGTTGCCGCTTTCATTGCCTGTGCAAAGGCTTTCAACTCGGCCAGCATAACGTCGGGCTTATCAAGATTCTTCTCGATAATTTTCACTGTGGCAGAGCCAGAAATCGCGCCTGCAGCCCCGGCTTCAATTGAGGCATGCACCTGCTCTGGCGTGGAAATACCAAAGCCCTGTAACGGAGGGGCGGCATGGTACTCCGCCAGTTTCTCGACGAGATGATGCAACGGCAGTGCTGCACGGCTGTCCACTCCCGTTACGCCTGCACGGGAAAGCAGATAGGTATAGCCGCGGCCATGTGAAGCAATCTGACGCAACAGCTCGTCGTCGGCGTTCGGCGGGCAGATGAAGATAGGTGCCACGTTATGGCGCATTGCCGCCTGGCGGAACGGGGCAGACTCTTCCACCGGCACATCAGCGACCAGGACTGAATCGACCCCCACGCGCGCGCATTCAGCGTAAAACTCATCAATACCGCGGTTAAATACCAGGTTCGCATACATCAGCAGGCCGATAGGCATGGTCGGATGTTTTTGGCGGATCGCCGCTAGCATCTCAAAGCACTGCGTCGGCGTGACGTTCGAGGCGAAAGCACGTAGCGTCGCGCTCTGAATGGTCGGGCCATCTGCCAGCGGGTCGGAGAAAGGGATCCCCAGTTCCAGTGCGTCTGCGCCGCCTTCAATCAGCGCGTCGATAATTTTTAACGACTGCTCCGGGTTCGGATCGCCGAGGGTGACAAAGGGGACAAATGCGCCTTCCTTGCGGGCTGTCAGTTCTGCAAACAGGTTGTCATAACGTTCCATTAGATTTCCCCTCGAGCTTTCAGAATATCGTGTACGGTGAAGATGTCTTTGTCGCCGCGGCCGGACAGGTTTACCACCAGAAGCTGCTCTTTATCCGGATTTTCACGCATCATTTTCAGCGCGTGCGCAAGAGCATGTGATGATTCCAGCGCCGGGATAATCCCTTCGTGGCGGCTGAGTTCTTTAAAGGCATCAAGCGCTTCGTTATCGGTGATAGAGACATACTCCGCACGGCCAATGCTGTTCAGATACGCATGCTGTGGCCCGACGGACGGGAAATCGAGGCCCGCAGAGATGGAGTAAGATTCTTCAATCTGCCCCTCATCGGTCTGCATCATCGGCGATTTCATACCGAAGTAGATGCCAACGCGACCATGTTTCAGCGGTGCGCCGTGTTCGCCGGTTTCAATGCCGTGACCTGCAGGCTCAACGCCAATCAAACCGACGCTGGTTTCAGTAATAAAATCGGCAAACATCCCGATGGCGTTGGAGCCGCCGCCCACACAGGCGATAACGGCGTCCGGCAGACGACCTTCTTTTTCCAGCACCTGAACTTTGGTTTCTTCGCCAATCATACGCTGGAACTCGCGTACGATGGTCGGGAACGGGTGGGGGCCTGCCGCCGTACCCAGCATATAGTGCGCGGTTTCGTAGCTGCCAGACCAGTCGCGCAGCGCTTCGTTACAGGCATCTTTCAGTGTGGCTGAACCACTGTGTACCGCAATCACTTCCGCGCCCATCAACCGCATACGAAAGACGTTCGGTGACTGGCGTTCAATATCTTTCGCACCCATATAGATACGGCACTTCAGGCCCAGCAGGGCACAGGCGAGTGCCGATGCTACACCATGTTGGCCCGCGCCGGTCTCGGCGATGATTTCGGTTTTGCCCATGCGCTTAGCCAGCAATGCCTGGCCCAGTACCTGGTTGGTTTTGTGCGCGCCGCCGTGCAGCAGATCTTCTCGTTTCAGATACAGCGTGGTTTTGGTACCCGCAGTTAAGTTACGGCATTTGGTCAGCGCGGTCGGACGACCAGCGTAGTTTTTCAGCAGGTCGGTAAATTCCGCCTGAAATTGTGGATCTTTTTGTGCGCTGACGAAGGCTTCTTCCAGTTGACGCAGCGCAGGCATCAGGATTTGCGGAACGTACATTCCGCCAAACTCGCCGAAATAGGGGTTAAGTAACGTGCTCATTGTTGCTCCTTTCATACCTTAATATGCGCGCAGTGTCTGGAAAACCGAGGCCAGTTTGCTGGCATCTTTTATACCCGGTTGCGACTCTACACCTGAATTGAAATCCAGCCCGGCGCAGCCGCTTCTGGCCGCTTCTACGCAGTTATCTGCGCCTAATCCACCTGCCAGAATCACGTTGCTGAGATCGTGACCCTGCAACAGCGTCCAGTCGAAACGTTGTCCTGTACCGCCCTGGCCGTTATCAAACACGTATTTATCTACGTGATGGAGATGACGGGCGGGCAGGGTTTCGCCTACACTGAGGGCTTTCCAGATTTGTACTGTCGTTGGCAGTTGACTGCGCAGGGCGTCGATATACGCCTGATCTTCATCGCCGTGGAGTTGAACGGCAGTGAGCGACAGTTCGTTTGCGCGTGCGACTACGTCGTGAACGGGAGCGTTGCGGAAGACGCCGACGTAGCCAAGCGGTGCGGCAGCGATGACGTCACGAGCCTGTTCAGGGGTTACCGAGCGAGGAGACGTCGCCACAAAAATCAGCCCGCCATAAATGGCCCCGGCTTCATATGCGGCCTGTGCATCCTGAGGACGAGTCAGGCCGCAAACTTTGTTTTCGCCCAGCAGCACGCGGCGGACTGCCGCATTCAGATCGTCGTGCGACATCAGAGCCGAGCCAATCAGGAAGCCATTAGCAAAGTGGCTTAACTCGCGCACCTGGGCATAGGTGTTAATCCCCGATTCGCTGATCACCGTAACGTCATGGCCCAATCGCGGCGCTAACTGACGGGTGCGATTCAGGTCGATGGAGAGATCGCGCAGATCGCGGTTGTTAATCCCGACCACCTTTGCGCCCAACGCTATCGCACGTTCCAGTTCTTCTTCATTACTCACTTCCGTCAGCACGCCCATTTTCAGGCTGTGGGCGACGGCGGCGAGCTGGCGATATTGTTCATCATCAAGAACCGAGAGCATCAGCAGACAGGCATCGGCCTGGTAAAAGCGCGCCAGGTAAATCTGATAAGGATCGATAATAAAGTCCTTACACAGAATCGGCTGGTGCGCGATTTTGCTGACGATAGGTAAAAACTCAAAGTTACCCTGGAAATATTTCTCATCCGTTAATACGGAAATTGCGGAAGCATAATGCTTGTAGACACCTGCAATACGCGCCGGGTCGAAATCATCACGGATGACACCTTTCGACGGGGAGGCTTTTTTACACTCCAGAATAAACGCGGTGCGTGTACCGCGCAGCGCATCGTAGAAACTACGTTGCGTAGGCTGAACATCATTCTGGAACGTGGCTAACGGTTGTTGTTGTTTACGGGCTTCTACCCAAATCGCTTTATCGGCTACGATTTTTGCTAATACGGTCTGCATTTTTTACCCTCTTGCCGCTAATGCGGTGACGCAATCATAGGCTGCACCGCTGCGCAGAACATCCAGTACTTTTTGTGCGTTGGCTTTTAAATCTTCATGGCCATAAAGGCGCATTAACATGGCGACGTTGGCAGCGACGGCGGACTCATGCGCTGTCTCACCTTTACCTTGTAACAAGCGCGTCAGAATGTCACGGTTTTCTTCCGGCGTGCCGCCTGCCAGCTCTTCCTGATGATAAGGCTTGAGACCAAAGTCAGCGGCGGTGAGCTGATAGCTTTTGATTTCGCCCTGATTCAGCTCGGCCACCACGGTTGGCGCATGCAGGGACACTTCATCCATGCCACCGCTGTGGACAACGGCGGCGCGTTGATAACCGAGCACCCGCAGGGTTTCAGCAATTGGCAGCACCAGCTCCGGACTGTAGACGCCAATCAGCGCCAGCGGTGGATGCGCCGGGTTAATCAGCGGCCCCAGCACATTAAACAGGGTGCGCGTTTTCAGTTGCTGACGTACCGGCATCGCGTAGCGGAACCCGGTGTGGTATTTCGGCGCGAACAGGAAACAGACGCCCAGTTCATCCAGCGCTTTACGCGATTTATCCGCATTCATATCCAGATTGATGCCGAACGCCGCCAGTAAGTCCGATGAACCAGATTTGCTGGATACACTGCGGTTACCGTGTTTCGCCACCTTCAATCCACAGGCCGCAGCGACAAAGGCGCTGGCGGTCGAAATGTTGATGCTGTTGCTGCCATCGCCGCCGGTACCGACGATATCAGCAAACGGGTAGTCCGGGCGCGGGAACGGTGCGGCGTTTTCCAGTAATGCGGTGGCCGCCCCGGCGATTTCAATCGGGCTCTCACCGCGAATTTTCATGCTAACGAGCGCGGCGGCCAATTGCTCCGGCTTCACTTCACCGCGAACCACGGCGGAGAAGAGTTGGTGGCTTTCCTGCTGTGTCAGGGTTTGTGCCTGATACAGTTTTTCCAGAATCGGTTGCAAAGTGTTGGTCTGCTCCAGTTTTTGCAGCGCCCATGCCAGGGTTTGTTCCAGCAGGCGTGCGCCCTGGGTCGTAAGAATCGATTCTGGATGGAACTGGAAACCACATACGCGATCCGCATCGTGACGAACCGCCATCACCATGCCGTTAAAGTGCGCGTTGATGGTTAAGCCCGCGGGAATATTGCTCCCTACCAGCGAGTGATAGCGGGCGACCGGCAGCGGGTTGCTCAGCCCGGCAAACATCGCCTGGCCGTCGTGTTCAATGCTGGATGCTTTCCCGTGCAGGATTTCGCCAGCCTGACCAACGTAGCCGCCATAGGCTTCAACAATCGCCTGATGACCGAGACAGATACCGATAATAGGCAGTTTGCCACGCATGCGGGTCAGTAGTTCCGGCATACAGCCGGCTTCTGACGGTGCGCCAGGGCCGGGTGAGAGCATCAGCACTGGGTTTTTCATCGTACCCAGACGCTCAATCAGCGTTTGAGCAGGCACATGGTTGCGATAAATCACGACGTTGTGACCGTTGGCGCGTAGCTGATCTGCGAGGTTATAGGTGAATGAGTCGATATTATCGAGCAGCAGAATGTCAGCCATCAGAAAATCTCCTGTGCGTGGTGTGCGGTCGCGATAGCGCGCAATACCGCGCGTGCTTTATTACGTGTTTCATCGGCTTCGGACTGGGGAACGGAATCCAGCACTACGCCTGCGCCAGCCTGAACGGTGGCGACGCCGTTTTCAACGAAGGCAGAGCGGATGACGATGCAGGTGTCCAGGTCGCCGTGAGCGGTGAAGTAGCCCACCGCGCCGCCGTAGCTGCCGCGACGTTTGCCTTCCGCGCCAGCAATAAGCTGCATCGCGCGAACCTTCGGCGCGCCGCTCAGGGTGCCCATGTTCATGCAGGCACGGTAGGCGTGCAGGACATCAAGGTCTTTACGCAACTCACCGACGACGCGTGATACCAGATGCATCACGAAGGAGTAGCGGTCGACCTTGGTGAGGTCTGCCACATAGCGGCTACCCGGCGTACAGATGCGCGCCAGGTCATTACGCGCCAGGTCAACCAGCATCAGGTGCTCGGAAAGCTCTTTATGGTCGGTGCGCATTTCAAGTTCAATGCGGCTATCAAGGTCACGATCCAGAGAACCGTCTGCGCGTCGACCACGTGGGCGAGTACCGGCAATCGGGTAGATCTCAATCTGGCGGCTGCTGGCTTCATATTTCAGCGAGCTTTCCGGTGAAGCGCCGAACAGGGTGAAATCGTTATCCTGCATAAAGAACATGTACGGGCTGGGGTTGCTCTTTTTCAGGACATCATACGCCGCCAGCGGCGACGGGCAGGGCAGTGAGAAGCGACGAGATGGCACCACCTGGAAAATTTCCCCGGCGCGAATCGCTTTTTGCATTTTACGCACCACATCACCGTACTCTTCATCGCTTTGGTTGGTCTCGCAACGCATCTGTTCAACGGTTACCACTGGCAGAGCCGCAGGGGGCTCATTCAGTTGCTGACGCAGTTGCGCAATGCGTTGCAGCAAGCGGTCTTTTTCACTCAATGATGGCGTGAACAGGCTGGCCTGAATACGCGTGTTTTTGGTCTGGTGGTCAATGACCAGCAGCGTTTCCGCCAGGTAGAAGCAGTAGTCCGGGCAGGAAGTATCGCTTTCAAGCGATGGCAGGTCTTCAAAACCGGCGACCAGGTCATAAGCGAACAGCCCGCCGAAGAACATCGCATCGCGTTCGTCTTCTGGCAGCGTCACCAGCGTTTGCAGCAGGCGAAACGCGTCAAAAACGGACAGTGAGCAAAGACGTGCATCTTCATCCAGCAACTGGCTGACCGCCGGGAAGGTCAGTACGCGGCCATTCGCTTGATGCTGGTTGTCAACGCCCGCTGGCAGCGCCGTATCCAGCAACGGGAGCAGGGACGCGCCGTTATCGGTCAGCGCCTGAATTGTGACAGTGTCACCGAGCGCAGTGATACGCAGCGCACTGTCGACCAGCAGCAGGCTTTTTAAATCGTTTTTGCTATCGATATCCGCAGATTCCAGCAGCAATGTCGCCGGGCGTGCACCGCATAGCTGGTGAAACAGCGCGGTTGGGTTTTCACGATAAATCGCGTCACTGGTCAGAAGCTCAAGCGCTGGTTTTGGTGTTTGCATTGTTTGTTTCGCCTGTTCTGTAAAATAGGTGTTCAATAAAAAGCCCGCTCAGTGGCGGGCCGGGTATCTGTTTGCAAAATGCAGACGTGATGACACTGCCCGTTATTAGGGAGTGCGCCACCAACCCTGCAGTACATTGATTTTCGTCTTCATTTGCCGATACCTTGCTTAAGTGAACTTGCGTACTAGTTAACTAGTTCGATGAGTCAAAGTCAACCCCTGATTTTAGAAATTACTCAGTAAACGTTATGATGCGTCGTCTTATACGAATATTAGCCCAACGGGAGCCGTTTTGAGCGACACAACATATGCAGTGATTTACGATCTTCACAGCCACACCACCGCCTCCGATGGCCGACTAACGCCGGAAGCGCTGGTACATCGCGCCGGAGAGATGCGCGTAGGTACGCTGGCGATCACCGATCACGACACTGTCGATGGTATCCCGCTGGCGCAGGCGGAGATCGCGCGCGCCGGGCTGGCGTTGAATTTGATCACCGGCGTTGAGATTTCGACACTGTGGGAAAATCACGAAATTCATATCGTCGGCCTGAATATTGATATTCACCATCCAGCGTTAACGGCCTTCCTGAATCAGCAAAAAGCGCGGCGAAACCAACGGGCGGCGTTGATTGCCGAACGTCTGGAAAAAGCCCACATTCCCGGCGCACTGGAAGGCGCACAGCGCCTGGCCGACGGCGGCGCTGTAACACGCGGGCATTTCGCCCGTTTCCTGGTGGAGCAGGGAAAAGCGAACACCATTGGCGATGTGTTTAAAAAATATCTCGCACGTGGGAAAACGGGATACGTTCCGCCACAGTGGTGTACAATAAGGGAAGCTATTGATGTCATTCATCATTCAGGCGGCGTGGCGGTAATGGCCCATCCGGCTCGTTACAACCTGTCGGCCAAGTGGCTGAAAAGATTGCTGGCCCACTTCAGTGAACAGGGGGGGGATGCGATGGAAGTCGCGCAGTGCCAGCAGGCGCCACACGAGCGCGCTCAGCTTGCAACCTATGCCCGTGAATATGCGTTACTGGCCTCGCAGGGTTCTGATTTTCATCAGCCCTGCCCATGGATAGAACTGGGCCGTAAGCTGTGGCTACCCGCCGGGGTAGAGGGCATCTGGCAACGCTTCGAGACGCCACAGAATTCTACTGAGAGGGAAGCATGAGTCAGTTTTTTTATATTCATCCGGATAACCCGCAGGCGCGACTGATTAACCAGGCGGTTGAAATCGTGCGCAAAGGTGGGGTGATTGTTTACCCAACCGACTCCGGCTACGCGCTGGGCTGCAAAATTGAAGATAAAGGCGCGATGGAGCGCATCTGCCGTATTCGTCATCTGCCAGATGGTCACAACTTCACGCTAATGTGCCGTGACCTGTCCGAACTGTCGACCTATTCTTACGTCGATAACGTGGCGTTTCGCCTGATGAAAAACAACACGCCGGGCAATTACACCTTTATCCTCAAAGGGACGAAAGAGGTGCCGCGCCGTCTGTTGCAGGAAAAGCGTAAAACCATCGGTATGCGTGTGCCGTCTAACCCTATCGCCCAGGCGTTGCTTGAAGCATTAGGCGAGCCAATGCTCTCAACCTCTCTGATGTTGCCGGGCAGCGAATTTACCGAATCCGATCCGGAAGAGATTAAAGATCGTCTGGAAAAAGTGGTCGATTTAATTATCCATGGCGGTTATCTGGGACAACAGCCGACAACGGTGATTGATTTAACTGACGACACGCCGGTGGTACTGCGTGAAGGTGTGGGCGATGTGAAGCCGTTTCTCTGAGCGTGAATAAACCAGATGAATCTTTTCATCAGAAATTCAGGTAAGATACGCGGCCACGAATTATTGTTATGGCGCACGTGGTGCGCCATTTTACGTGTAAAAGATACCTTTCAATGAGTTAGGGTTTAAAAAAACTCAACACATTGTTTTTGAAAGTATACCCAGACGCCTGTGAAGGCGACACCGGAAGGAAGCTCTATGAGCGATAAAAGCGAAAAACTGCAAAAAGTGCTGGCGCGTGCTGGCCACGGCTCCCGTCGTGAAATCGAAGCGATCATTGAAGCGGGGCGCGTGAGCGTCGACGGCAAAATTGCTAAACTGGGCGATCGCGTTGAAGTGATCCCGGGCCTCAAAATTCGTATTGATGGCCATCTGATTTCCGTTAAAGAATCCGTAGAACAAATTTGTCGCGTTCTGGCTTATTACAAGCCGGAAGGTGAACTCTGTACACGTAACGATCCGGAAGGTCGCCCGACCGTATTCGATCGTCTGCCAAAACTGCGTGGTGCGCGCTGGATTGCCGTTGGTCGTCTGGATGTGAACACCTGCGGTCTGCTGCTGTTCACCACCGACGGTGAGCTGGCAAACCGCCTGATGCACCCAAGCCGCGAAGTTGAGCGTGAATACGCTGTCCGCGTGTTTGGCCAGATCGATGACAGCAAAGTCCGTGAGCTCTCCCGCGGCGTACAGCTTGAAGATGGCCCGGCGGCGTTTAAAACCATCAAATTTACCGGTGGCGAAGGCATCAACCAGTGGTACAACGTGACGCTGACGGAAGGCCGCAACCGTGAAGTGCGTCGTCTCTGGGAAGCCGTTGGCGTGCAGGTGAGCCGTTTGATCCGCGTTCGCTACGGTGATATTCCATTGCCAAAAGGCCTGCCGCGCGGCGGCTATACCGAACTGGATCTGGCGCAGACCAACTACCTGCGTGAGCTGGTTGAACTGCCGCCTGAAACCGCATCGAAAGTGGCCGTTGAGAAAGACAGACGCCGCATGAAGGCGAATCAGATTCGCCGTGCGGTGAAACGCCATAGCCAGGTGAGCAACCCGCGCCGTGGCGGGGGAAGCCGCAGCAACGGTTAATCAACCTCCTGATTATCAAGCCGGGCAAACAGCAATGTTCGCCCGGTTTTTTTGTGCCTGACATTCCACCTTCACAAAATCTGCCGAATTGATTGTTTTATAGTCAAAAAAGGAGATGTGGAGGAGATTCCATGAATCATATGTGAAATACGAATAATTATCATTAGTATGCGCACTTGATTTTATGCTTCATGACAGGGAATGATGGAATGTATATTTCTGTAACAACACGCAAAAAACCAATTGCCCTCTTTTTAGCCAGCCTGCTGAGCACCACTGCGTGGGCCGCCAATGAAGAGCCAACAGAACCGCTTGCCGATAACGAAACCATGATTGTTACCGCTGAGCAGGAACTCAAGCAGCAGCCGGGGGTCTCGACCATCACCGCTGAAGATATCCAGAAAAGCCCGCCGGTGAACGACCTTTCCGACATCATCCGCAAAATGCCCGGTGTTAACCTGACAGGGAACAGCGCCAGCGGCAGCCGTGGTAATAACCGCCAGATCGATATCCGTGGCATGGGGCCGGAAAATACCCTGATTATGGTTGATGGTGTGCCGGTGACATCACGTAACTCTGTGCGCTACAGCTGGCGCGGAGAACGTGACACGCGCGGTGATACCAACTGGGTTCCGGCGGAAATGGTCGAGCGCATCGAAGTGATTCGTGGCCCGGCGGCGGCGCGCTATGGTTCTGGTGCGGCGGGCGGGGTGGTGAATATCATCACCAAACGTCCGACGAATGACTGGCACGGCTCGCTCTCTCTGTTCACCAACCAGCCGGAAGACAGTAAAGAAGGTGCGACCAAACGTGCTAACTTCAACCTGAGCGGCCCGCTGGCCGGTGATGCGCTGACCATGCGTCTGTATGGCAACCTGAACAAAACTGATGCTGATGCCTATGATATCAATACAGCCCAGAACGGTTCTGCCGCTGCGGGGCGTGAAGGCGTGCGCAATAAAGATATTAACGCGGTGGTGTCGTGGAAAATTACCCCGTTGCAAATTGTCGATTTCAGCTATGGCTACAGCCGGCAGGGGAATATCTACGCGGGTGATACCCAGTACAGCAACAGCAACGTCAGCCCGGGCGGATTAATTCAGACGCTGTATGGCGACGAAACCAACCGCATGTACCGCCAGAACTACGGCATTACCTACAACGGCATCTGGGACTGGGGAACATCTAAACTCAACTTCAACTACGAAAAAACCAACAACACGCGTCTGGATGAAGGTTCCACCGGCAAAGTGGAAGGGATGATCAACAGTGATGATTATTCAACCAGCCGTCTTGAAAGCTATCGTGCGGGTGGCGAAGTGAACTTCCCGCTTCAGTTGCTGGTCGATCAAACTGTTACGCTGGGCGCAGAGTGGAACCGCGACGAGTTAAACGATCCGGCATCAATGACCGCCACGGATAGCGCAGGCGTTACTGTAGGCAACGTTTCCGGCAGTGCCAGCGACCGCAGCAGTAAAAACAGCGCGACGATTAGCTCCCTCTATTTTGAAGATAACATCGCCGCGACGGACAGTACCCAGATTCTGCCGGGGTTGCGCTTTGATTATCACGACACTTTTGGAGCCAACTGGAGCCCGAGCCTGAATATTTCGCAAGGATTAGGCGATATGTTCACTCTGAAAGCGGGGATCGCGCGTGCGTTTAAAGCGCCAAACCTCTATCAATCTACTGAGGGATATCTGCTCTCCACGCGTGGCAATGGTTGCCCGGTCGGGGTGAGTACCGGTAGCTGCTTCCTGTTAGGTAACGAAGACCTTGACCCGGAAATCAGCGTGAACAAAGAAGTGGGGATTGAGTTCCATGACAACGGCTATGCGGCAGGGGTGACCTGGTTCCGCAACGATTATAAAAACAAAATCGTGGCCGGGGATGACGTGGTAGGTTACGCCTCAAATGGCGCCAATATCCTGCGCTGGGAAAACGGCGGTAAAGCGATCGTTGAAGGTCTGGAAGGGAACCTGACTATTCCTGTGCTGCGTGATGTCCTTGAATGGCGTACCAACGCGACCTACATGTTCCGCTCGGAGAGCAAAAAAACCGGTAACCCACTCTCGGTTATACCGGAATTTACCATTAACTCGCAGCTTGATTGGCAGGTCACTGACAAACTGGATACCACGTTAAGCTGGACGCAGTATGGTCGTCAGAAGCCGCGCCAGAATGCGGAGATCCGTAATGAAGCGGGCGAGATGTCGAACCGCGAAATCAGTCCGTACGCTATTTTCGGCCTGAACGTCAATTACGACATCACCAAAAACCTGCGCGCCAATGCCGGGATCAACAACCTGTTTGATAAACGGGTTTATCGTGAAAACGACGGTGCATCCACCTACAACGAACCAGGCCGCGCGTACTACGCAGGCGTAACCGTTTCGTTCTAAGCCGTATGCCGGAAAGGTGAATCTTTCCGGCATTTCTTCGTTTAATAATCGATGCCGATCTGCGCTTTTATCCCCGCGTCAAACGCATGTTTCACCGGACGCAGTTCGCTGACGGTATCGGCCATCTCGGTGATATCACGGTGACAGCCGCGACCGGTGATAATCACTGACTGGTGCGTCGGGCGCTGGCGTAACGCGCTCAGTACCTCTTCCAGTGGCAGATAGTCATAGGCCACCATATAAGTCAGCTCATCAAGCACAACCAGATCCAGTGATGTATCGGCCAACATGCGTTTTGCGTGTTGCCAGACGTCCATACAGGCGGCAGTATCGCTCTCACGGTCCTGCGTATTCCAGGTAAAACCAGTGGCCATCACCTGAAACTCGACGCCGTGGGGCTCCAGTAAGTTGCGCTCACCGTTAGGCCAGGTACCTTTAATAAACTGAATAACGCCCACTTTTTTGCCGTGCCCGACGGCGCGCGTCGCCGTACCAAAGGCAGCGGTGGTTTTTCCTTTCCCGTTGCCGGTGAAAACCATCACAATGCCACGTTCTTCCTGAGCGGCCGCGACGCGGGCATCAACTTTATCTTTCACGCGCTGCTGGCGCTCACGGTAGCGTTCATCACTCATTGGGCAATCCCCGGTTTACGGCCTGGCTGGGCATCAAAAGTCATCCCCGTTTTACGGCGGCTATCGTCGCCCATCAGCCACAAATAGAGCGGCATGATATCGGCAGGTGTTTTCAGTTTTAACGGATCTTCCGTTGGGAACGCGCTGGCACGCATGCCGGTTCGCGTACCGCCTGGATTAATACAGTTGACGCGCAGGCGGTTTTGATACTCCTCAGCCAGCACCTGCATCATGCCTTCGGTGGCGAATTTTGACACGGAATAGGCCCCCCAGTTAGCACGCCCCTGGCGTCCTACGCTTGAAGAGGTAAAGACCAGTGAGCCCGCTTCAGACTGCAACAACAGCGGCAGTAGGGCCTGAGTCAACATAAAGGTACCGTTCACGTTAACCTGCATCACCTGCTGCCAGACGTCGGGTTTCTGCTCAGACATCGGCACCACGTCGCCGAGCAGCCCGGCATTGTGCAGTACGCCGTCAAGCCGCGGGTAATGCATGCTGATTTGCTGAGCTACCTGCTGGCAATCCTGTGGTGTGCAGGTGAGCAGGTCGAGCGTAAACCAACGTACGGGTAACCCGCCATGGTTTTCAATTTCTTGCGCGACGGCGCGTAATTTTTCTTCATTACGACCAAGTAAAACCACGCTGGCGCTATAGCGTGCGTAGGTGATGGCTGCTTCCCGACCAATACCATCACTGGCTCCGGTGACCAGAATTATACGGTTTTGCAACAAATCGCGTTTGGGCTGGTAGTGCACGACGACTCCTTTGTGGCTTTTCGCTACCACAATCTGTGTTCTTTTCATGGCTTTTGGGCTTTATGCCCTAATCGCGCCACTATTTCAATCAGCCAGGAGGAGAGACAACGGAAAATTAACAATTTGCAATGATTTCATCAGCCAATTTGAATTACTGAAAGCGTCTCGCAGGCTTTAATCGTGGATGAGACGTAGCGAAAACGGTGTTGTACACTGGGCGCAGATTCAGTGGATTTGTACAAGGTGAAAGCGTGGAAATTCTTTTTCAATATGGCCTGTTTTTGGCGAAGATCGTGACGGTTGTCGTCGCAATCATTGTAATTGCAGCACTTATTATTAATTTGTCACAGCGCAAGCGGCAACGTGGAGAGCTGCGGGTAACCAATCTCAGCGAGCAACATAAAGAGATGCAGGAGGATTTAGCGGTGGCGCTGCTCGACGGCCCGCAGCAAAAACTCTGGCATAAAGAACAAAAGAAAAAAGCCAAACTTGAAGCAAAGGCGGCCAAAGCAAAGGCCAAACAGGGCAACGCAACGCCTTCAGGCAAACCGCGCGTGTGGGTGATTGACTTTAAAGGCAGTATGGATGCACATGAAGTCGCTTCACTGCGTGAAGAGGTCACCGCCGTGCTGACGGTCGCCACGCCGCAAGATGAAGTGGTGGTGCGCCTGGAAAGCCCTGGTGGCGTGGTGCACGGTTACGGCCTGGCATCGTCTCAGCTGCAACGCATCCGTGATAAGCAGATCCCGTTGACGGTGGCGGTCGATAAAGTGGCGGCCAGCGGGGGTTATATGATGGCCTGCGTGGCAAATAAAATTGTCGCTGCCCCGTTTGCCATTCTTGGCTCTATTGGCGTGGTCGCACAAATTCCTAACCTTCATCGTTTTCTGAAAAATAAAGATATTGATATTGAACTGCACACGGCGGGGCAGTACAAACGCACTCTGACGCTGCTGGGTGAAAACACGGAAGAGGGGCGACAGAAGTTCCGCGAAGATCTTAACGAAACTCATCATCTGTTTAAGGCTTTCGTTAAAGAGATGCGACCCACGCTTGATATCGACGCCGTGGCGACCGGTGAGCACTGGTACGGCGTACAGGCGCAGGAGAAAGGGCTGGTGGATGAAGTGGGCACCAGCGATGAACTGCTGCTGAACCTGATGAAAGACCGCGAAGTGATGAGCGTGAGTTATAAACAGCGCAAGAAAATGATGGACCGTTTCACCGGGAGTGCGGCAGAAAGTGCGGATCGTCTGCTGCTGCGCTGGTGGCAACGGGGGCAAAAACCGTTGATGTAAGTCTCAGGACAGCCCGGTAGGCTCACTGCCGGGCTGTGAGATCGCCTGACTCAACGTGTGTTAGTCGACCAGGTGATATTTCTCGGAAAGCTGATGGGCAAGGTATTTAAACATGTTAAATACTGCCGTGCTTTTCGGCGTGGGCAGGCCTTGTTCATCCAGGAAATACTCGCCGCTGAATATCAATACGCCATTGCGCTGTTCTACGCCCGTGGCTTCGATGCCAGCTAAGGTATCTTCATGTTCACGGATGAGTCGGTTTGCTTCAATAAGCAGAGTTTGACGATCGATGGGTTGTGTATTACCAGACATTTTCTACTCCTCGAAAAACTTCCTCTAGTTTACGCCGGGCACGCGCTCGGGGCAAATACTCCCTTGAAACTTCAGGGCTATAGTTATGCTTTAGCCTGTGCCTGCCTTTCTGGCGCGTTTAACAAATGCGTGCTAATAAAGTTGCGTAACGAATTTTATCAGGTACAGTGTGACGCTTTCGGCAATCTGGCAACAGATTTGCTTGACATTCGACCGAAAATTCTTCGTGCTATAGCACCTGGCGGTAAAACGTCAGTGAACTCAACCGCCTGGCTTCAGGATGTGAAGTGGGTGGCTTAAGGGTTGATATCCATTGAGACCGCCGCAACATACAAGGCTTGTCGCCAGTGGACAGGTGACTCAATGTGCGATGTATTCTGGAAGAATCAAATTAGGTAAAGGTGAATATGGGTAAAGCTCTCGTTATCGTTGAGTCCCCGGCAAAAGCCAAAACGATCAATAAGTATCTGGGTCATGACTACGTGGTTAAGTCCAGCGTCGGTCATATCCGCGATTTGCCGACAAGTGGCTCAGCCGCCAAAAAGAGCGCTGACTCTGCCTCCACCAAAACGGCCAAAAAGCCTAAAAAGGATGAACGTGGCGCGCTGGTTAATCGCATGGGCGTTGACCCATGGCATGACTGGAAAGCGCACTACGAAGTGCTCCCGGGTAAAGAAAAGGTAGTTTCAGAACTTAAACAACTGGCGGAAAAAGCCGACCACATCTATCTCGCAACCGACCTTGACCGCGAAGGGGAAGCCATTGCCTGGCACCTGCGGGAAGTGATTGGTGGAGATGATTCGCGCTATAGCCGCGTGGTGTTCAACGAAATTACAAAGAATGCGATTCGTCAGGCGTTTGAAAAGCCGGGCGAACTGAATATCGATCGTGTTAACGCGCAGCAGGCGCGCCGCTTTATGGACCGCGTTGTGGGCTATATGGTGTCGCCACTGCTGTGGAAAAAAATCGCCCGCGGTTTGTCCGCAGGCCGCGTGCAATCCGTTGCCGTGCGTCTGGTGGTTGAGCGCGAGCGCGAAATCAAAGCCTTTGTGCCGGAAGAGTTCTGGGACGTGGTTGCCAATACGACTACGCCGGGCGGCGACGCGTTACCGCTGGAGGTGACGCATCAGAATGATAAAGCCTTCCGCCCGGTAAATCGCGACGAGACAATGGCTGCCGTTAGCTTGCTGGAAAAAGCGAGCTACAGCGTTCTTGAGCGTGAAGATAAACCGACCAGCAGCAAGCCTGGCGCACCGTTTATCACCTCTACGCTGCAGCAGGCCGCCAGCACGCGTCTGGGCTTTGGCGTGAAAAAAACCATGATGATGGCGCAGCGTCTGTACGAAGCGGGCCACATTACTTATATGCGTACCGACTCTACCAACCTGAGCCAGGACGCAGTGAGCATGGTGCGTGGGTACATCAGCGATAACTTTGGCGATAAATATCTGCCGAAGAACCCGAACCAGTACGCCAGCAAAGAGAATTCACAGGAAGCGCACGAAGCGATTCGTCCTTCCGATGTCTCCGTGGTGGCAGAATCACTAAAAGATATGGAAGCCGATGCGCAAAAACTGTATCAGCTGATTTGGCGCCAGTTTGTTGCCTGTCAGATGACACCGGCGCAATACGACTCCACAACGCTTACGGTGCAGGCGGGTGATTTCAAACTCAAGGCGCGCGGTCGTACCCTGCGTTTTGATGGCTGGACGAAGGTTATGCCTGCGCTGCGCAAAGGCGATGAAGATCGCACGCTGCCGATGGTTAATCAGGGGGACACACTCTCGCTGGTTGAACTGACGCCTGCTCAGCACTTCACCAAACCGCCGGCGCGCTTTAGCGAAGCCTCACTGGTTAAAGAGCTGGAAAAACGCGGTATTGGTCGTCCGTCCACCTATGCGTCGATCATTTCGACCATTCAGGATCGTGGCTATGTGCGCACCGAAAACCGTCGTTTCTACGCGGAAAAAATGGGCGAAATCGTCACCGACCGTCTGGAAGCAAACTTCCGCGAGCTGATGAACTACGATTTTACCGCGCAGATGGAAGACCATCTCGACCGCGTGGCAAACCACGAAGCCGAGTGGAAGCAGGTGCTGGATCTCTTCTTCGGTGATTTCACCAAGCAGCTTGAAACCGCTGAGAAACCGCCAGAAGAGGGCGGCATGCAGCCAAACGAAATGGTGCTGACCAGCATCGATTGCCCGACCTGCGGTCGCAAGATGGGTATTCGTACCGCCAGCACCGGTGTGTTCCTGGGCTGCTCCGGTTACGCGTTGTCGCCAAAAGAGCGCTGCAAAACCACCATCAATCTGGTGCCTGAAAACGAAGTGTTGAACGTGCTGGAAGGCGACGACGCTGAAACCAACGCGCTGCGCGCAAAACGTCGTTGCAAGAAGTGTGGTACGGCGATGGACAGCTATCTCATCGATCCGAAACGCAAACTGCACGTTTGCGGTAATAACCCGACCTGTGACGGTTATGAGATCGAAGAGGGTGAATTCCGCATCAAAGGGTATGACGGCCCGATCGTTGAGTGTGAGAAATGTGGTTCTGAAATGCACCTGAAAATGGGGCGTTTTGGTAAGTACATGGCGTGTACTAACGAAGAGTGTAAGAACACCCGTAAGATCCTGCGTAACGGTGAAGTGGCGCCGCCGAAAGAAGATCCGGTTCCATTGCCGGAGCTGCCGTGTGAGAAATCAGACGCCTACTTCGTTCTGCGTGACGGTGCTGCCGGGGTCTTCCTGGCGGCGAACACCTTCCCGAAATCGCGTGAAACCCGCGCGCCGCTGGTCGAAGAGTTGTTCCGATTCCGCGATCGTCTGCCGGAGAAACTGCGTTATCTGGCCGATGCGCCGCAGGAAGATCCGCAAGGTAACAAGACGATGGTGCGCTTCAGCCGTAAGACGAAGCAGCAATATGTTTCTTCCGAGAAAGATGGCAAAGCGACCGGGTGGTCTGCCTTCTTTGTCGACGGTAAATGGGTCGAAGCGAAGAAATAATTGTCACGTGACAAACCGCATAAAGGGCCGATCATCGGCCCTTTTTTATAACCGCGTTATTATTTTTTGTTCCCATCTATACACACTTGCTATAAATGATATAGTGGTTATAGCAAACACTTTTCTTATTATTAAATCGTCTTAATAGCGTATCACTACGCAACCGGATATCGCACCATGAAACTACAGCAGCTCCGCTATATCGTTGAAGTGGTTAACCATAACCTCAACGTTTCCTCTACCGCTGAAGGCTTGTACACCTCACAGCCGGGCATCAGTAAGCAGGTCAGAATGCTGGAAGATGAGCTGGGTATCCAGATTTTTGCGCGCAGCGGTAAGCATCTGACGCAGGTCACGCCAGCCGGCCAGGAAATTATTCGCATTGCCCGTGAAGTGCTGTCGAAAGTGGATGCGATTAAGTCGGTGGCGGGCGAACATACCTGGCCGGACAAAGGCTCATTGTACGTCGCCACAACGCACACCCAGGCGCGCTATGCACTGCCTGGGGTGATTAAGGGCTTTATCGAGCGCTATCCGCGCGTTTCTCTGCACATGCATCAGGGCTCGCCGACGCAGATTGCGGAAGCAGTCTCGAAGGGGAACGCGGATTTTGCCATCGCCACAGAAGCGCTGCATCTGTATGACGATCTGGTCATGTTACCGTGCTACCACTGGAACCGTTCCATTGTGGTGACGCCGGAGCATCCATTGGCATCGAAAACGTCGGTGACTATCGAAGAACTGGCCCAATATCCATTGGTAACCTATACCTTTGGCTTTACCGGGCGCTCAGAGCTGGATACCGCGTTTAACCGCGCCGGGCTGACGCCGCGTATAGTTTTCACCGCTACCGATGCCGACGTTATCAAAACCTACGTCCGCTTAGGTCTGGGGGTTGGGGTGATTGCCAGCATGGCGGTTGACCCGGTTTCCGATCCCGATCTGGTGAAACTGGATGCCGACGGTATTTTCAGCCATAGCACCACCAAGATAGGCTTCCGCCGCAGCACCTTCCTGCGCAGCTATATGTACGACTTTATCCAGCGCTTTGCGCCGCATTTAACGCGCGACGTTGTCGATACGGCGGTTGCGCTGCGATCGAATGAAGACATCGAAGCGATGTTCAAAGATATTAAATTGCCTGAGAAGTAATTCTCTGACCTTCTGAACGGTATCTCCTGGCGGGGATACCGTTTAAATCGTAATACGTCCTCTCCTCATTCTCATCTTCTTACTCAGAATATACGTCTCTGTTTTTCATTAATTTGTCTAATGTATTGCTGCGGCGCGCATAAAAGTAGAAACGAATTCCCCTTAAGGCAAATTTTACTGCTCAATTATTTATTTTTGGTCAAAAGATTAAATAAATGCGTCCGTTTTGCTGGCGAAAGCACTGGATTTTTGACTAGATTTTATTTAGGATTTGTCTCAGTGATGATTAATCGTACCGATTGTTTGGTGCCAAAATGATAAGTAATATCGATTGTAAGAGGTTGTCGATGCCGTCAGGAACCAAAGGCCCACAGCGCGATCCGCACGTGAAGCGAAAAGCCTGGACGGCGGTGTTCCTGGGCTCTGCGCTGTTTTGGGTGGTTGTTGCACTGCTTGTCTGGAAGTATTGGGGTTGATGATGTTCATCTCCAGTCGTTCCCGGCCTGCTCAGCCCAAGCCGCAGCCGGAGAAACGCGACAAGGTCAAAATTCCTGAATCATGGGAATTGACGCCAGAACAACGTGAATTTATTGAGTCCTTTAATCCTGCTGAGCGTAAAAAAAAATAATAGCAGGGTGGCTCGCCCAACTTACCTTCCGCATTGGCGCTGGCTTTTAAATACACCACAGCAACGGTCTGTCGGCACATTGTCGGCTGAATGCACTCCTGCATAAAAGGTGTACGCAAAATGAATACGCATCACAATTTGAAATACTGGTCATGGATGGGCGCGCTGTCGGCTTCGCTTCTGTTCTGGGGGCAAATTATCTGGCTGCTGTGCCGATAAACCCGCAGAGTAACTCTCTCCGTCTTCCCGCTATCTCACGCCTGGTCGTTGCGCCGGGCGTTTTCATTTCTCCGAATAGTCTCACCAATTTTATCAATTAGAGTTGTTATCAAAACGTTACGACATCTTTGTGTTATCTTTAATGCGTACCCTGAGGAGTGTCAGGGGGATTGCAAGTCCCGTTACGCATAAAGGAGGAGCTATGTCGTCAACACTACGAGAAGCCAGTAAGGACGCGCTGCACACACAAGATAAAACCTATCACTACTACAGCTTACCGCTGGCAGCCAACACGCTGGGTGACATTTCCCGTCTGCCCAAATCATTAAAAGTCCTGCTGGAAAACCTACTGCGCTGGCAGGATGGGGATTCTGTTACTGAAGAAGATATCAAAGCCCTGGCCGGGTGGGTGAAAACCGCCCATGTCGACCGGGAGATTGCCTACCGCCCGGCGAGGGTCTTGATGCAGGACTTTACCGGCGTACCGGCGGTGGTGGATTTGGCCGCCATGCGCGAAGCGGTGAAGCGTTTGGGTGGCGATACCGCGAAGGTGAATCCGCTCTCGCCGGTTGACCTGGTCATTGACCACTCGGTTACTGTGGATCATTTTGGCGATGACGATGCTTTCGCTGAAAACGTGCGTCTGGAGATGGAACGTAACCATGAACGCTATGTGTTCCTGCGCTGGGGGCAGCAGGCGTTCAGCCGATTCAGTGTCGTGCCGCCGGGTACCGGAATTTGTCACCAGGTCAACCTTGAGTATCTTGGTAAAGCGGTCTGGAGCGAGTTACAGAACGATGAATGGATTGCTTACCCCGACACGCTGGTTGGCACCGACTCACACACCACGATGATTAACGGCCTGGGCGTACTTGGCTGGGGCGTTGGGGGAATCGAAGCAGAAGCGGCAATGCTCGGTCAGCCGGTTTCGATGCTGATACCGGATGTGGTGGGCTTCAAGTTAACCGGCAAACTCAGCGAAGGTATTACTGCCACCGATCTGGTGTTGACCGTCACGCAAATGCTGCGTAAACACGGCGTGGTGGGGAAATTTGTCGAATTCTATGGCGATGGTCTGGACTCTCTGCCACTGGCAGATCGTGCCACCATCGCCAACATGTCACCGGAGTATGGCGCAACCTGCGGCTTCTTCCCGATTGATGGCGTTACACTCGATTACATGCGCCTGAGCGGGCGCAGCGACGAGCAGGTTGCGTTAGTTGAAGCCTACGCGAAAGCGCAGGGGATGTGGCGCAACACGGGTGATGAACCGATCTTCACCAGCAGCCTTGAGCTGGATATGGGTACGGTAGAAGCGAGTCTCGCCGGGCCGAAACGCCCGCAGGATCGTGTTGCGCTGGGCGATGTGCCTAAAGCCTTTGCCGCCGCGACAGAGCTCGAAGTGAACGTCGCCCAGAAAGATAAGCAGGCGGTGGAATACACATTGAATGGTCACACTATCCCGTTGCCGGATGGTGCTGTGGTAATTGCCGCCATAACCTCCTGTACCAATACATCCAACCCGAGCGTTCTGATGGCAGCAGGGCTGCTGGCGAAAAAAGCTGCACAGCTGGGCCTGAAGCCGAAACCGTGGGTGAAAGCCTCACTGGCGCCGGGATCGAAAGTCGTTTCTGATTATCTCGCCCATGCACGTCTCACCCCATACCTGGATAAACTCGGGTTTAACCTTGTGGGTTATGGCTGCACCACCTGTATCGGTAACTCCGGGCCATTGCCTGAACCCATCGAAACGGCGATTAAGAAGGGCGACCTGACCGTTGGGGCCGTACTTTCTGGTAACCGTAACTTTGAAGGGCGTATCCATCCGCTGGTAAAAACCAACTGGCTGGCCTCGCCGCCGCTGGTGGTGGCTTATGCGCTGGCGGGTAATATGAACGTCAACCTGGCAAGTGACCCGCTCGGCCACGATCAGAAAGGCGACCCGGTTTACCTGAAGGATATCTGGCCGAGCAGCCAGGAAATCGCTAAAGCTGTGCAGCAGGTGTCTACAGAGATGTTCCGCAAAGAGTATGCGGAAGTCTTTGAAGGCACACCGGAGTGGAAAGCTATTACCGTCACCGAATCGGATACTTACAACTGGCAGCAGGACTCTACCTACATTCGTCTGTCACCGTTTTTTGACGATATGGAAGCGCAGCCGAAGCCGGTGGAGGATATCCACGGCGCACGAATCCTGGCGATGCTGGGTGATTCCGTCACGACTGACCACATCTCCCCGGCAGGCAGCATTAAACCGGACAGCCCGGCAGGCCGCTTCCTGCAGGCGCGCGGTGTTGAACGTCGTGACTTCAACTCTTATGGTTCCCGCCGCGGTAACCACGAAGTGATGATGCGCGGCACCTTTGCCAACATTCGTATCCGAAACGAAATGGTGCCAGGTGTGGAAGGGGGAATGACGCGTCTGTTGCCCGGTTCGGAAGTGATGTCGATATACGATGCGGCAATGGCGTATCAGAAGCAGGGTACGCCGCTGGCGGTGATCGCCGGAAAAGAGTACGGCTCGGGTTCCAGTCGCGACTGGGCAGCGAAGGGGCCGCGTTTGCTGGGCGTGCGGGTGGTGATTGCCGAATCCTTTGAGCGTATCCACCGTTCCAACCTGATCGGTATGGGGATTCTGCCGCTTGAGTTTCCGCAGGGTGAAACGCGGCAGTCGCTGGGGCTGACCGGGGAAGAGAAGATTGATATCCCGGATTTACAGCAGCTTAAGCCAGGTGCCACGATCCCGGTGACCCTGACACGTGCTGACGGCACCACAGAAACGCTGGCCTGCCGTTGCCGTATCGATACCCAAACCGAACTGACGTATTACCAGAACGACGGGATCCTGCATTACGTAATTCGTAATATGCTGGATTGATTCGGTCAACACTACAGCCCGACACACGAAAGTGGTCGGGCTTTTTTTACCTATATTACTAATATTATTAGTTTTTGGTAAAAATAAATTTATGATTTATTAGTTTTATTAGCAAATATTTTATATTAATGCGTAAAGGACGATTAGAGCTTTAATTCATTCACGGTAATTATGTTTGATTCCTTGTGTGGCAAGGCTTTGATGCCGATCACAGCTTGCGTTTTCTTAATTATTTTGACTGTGATATCGATCGCGATGTTTATATGAATTTTACGGGATGATACGGCATTATTTATTTGTCCTGAGGCTGTTATGAATGAAAATAAGTGGCTAGGGTTGGCATGGATCTCACCCTACATAATTGGATTGTTGGTGTTTACCGCCTTTCCCTTCGTCTCTTCCTTTCTGTTGAGCTTTACGCAATATGATTTGATGAGTCCTCCTGAGTTTAACGGTATTGAAAACTACCGTTATATGGTCACGGAGGACCCGTTATTCTGGAAATCTCTCGCGGTCACTTTTGTATATGTGTTCGTTACCATCCCGCTGAAGCTCATGTTTTCGTTGTTCATTGCCTTTGTGCTGAACTTTAAACTGCGCGGCATTGGTTTCTTCCGCACGGCGTACTACATTCCTTCTATTCTCGGCAGCTCGGTCGCTATTGCCGTGCTGTGGCGTGCGCTGTTTGCTATCGACGGCCTGCTGAACAGCTTTACTGGTCTATTTGGCCTTGATCCCATCAACTGGTTGGGTGAACCGCCGCTGGCGCTGTTCTCTGTAACGCTGCTCAGCGTTTGGCAGTTTGGTTCTTCAATGGTTATTTTCCTTGCGGCACTGCAAAACGTGCCGCAGTCACAATACGAAGCGGCGATGATCGACGGTGCCACTAAGTGGCAAATGTTCCTGAAAATTACCGTGCCGCTGATTACACCGGTCATTTTCTTCAACTTCATTATGCAAACCAGCGGCGCATTCCAGGAATTTACCGCGCCGTTTGTCATCACCGGCGGCGGCCCAACCTACTATACCTACCTGTTTTCGCTCTACATCTACGATACCGCCTTCAAGTATTTCGACATGGGGTATGGCGCGGCGCTGGCGTGGGTGTTGTTCCTGTTGGTGGCCATCTTTGCGCTGTTGGCCTTTAAGTCATCGAAATATTGGGTCTTCTACTCGGCGGATAAAGGAGGCAAAAATGAGTGAACAACATATCATGACGGCAACTGCACAGGATGCGCAGAGCGAAGTCGCACGTACGCTCCGCCGCGAAAAAATCAGCCGTAATATTCGCTATTTGATTTTGCTGTTGGTCGGCCTGCTGATGCTTTACCCGCTGGTGTGGATGTTTTCTGCGGCCTTCAAACCGAACAGCGAAATTTTCACCACCCTGAATCTCTGGCCAACACATGCCACCTGGGATGGGTTTATCAATGGCTGGAAAACGGGTACGGAATATCACTTCGGTCACTACATGATTAACACCTTTAAGTACGTACTCCCGAAGGTGATACTGACCATTATCTCTTCCACCATTGTGGCTTACGGTTTTGCACGTTTTGAGATCCCGTGGAAGAAATTCTGGTTTGCCACGCTCATCGCCACCATGCTGCTGCCGAGCACCGTGCTGCTGATTCCGCAGTATCTGATGTTCCGGGAAATGGGCATGCTGAATAGCTATCTGCCGCTTTATCTGCCAACCGCGTTCGCCACGCAGGGGTTCTTCGTCTTTATGCTGGTGCAGTTCCTGCGCGGTGTACCGCGTGATATGGAAGAAGCCGCACAGATTGACGGCTGTAATTCCTGGCAGGTGCTGTGGTATGTGCTGGTGCCGATTCTGAAACCAGCGATTATCTCGGTCGCACTGTTCCAGTTTATGTGGTCGATGAACGACTTTATCGGCCCGTTAATTTACGTATACAGCGTGGATAAATATCCGATTGCACTGGCGCTGAAAATGTCCATCGACGTTACGGAAGGGGCACCATGGAACGAAATTCTGGCAATGGCGAGCATCTCCATTCTGCCATCTATCATTGTGTTCTTCCTGGCGCAGCGTTACTTCGTCCAGGGCGTATCCAGCAGCGGAATTAAAGGCTAAGAGGGAATATCATGGCTGAAGTGATTTTTAATAAACTGGAAAAGGTGTACTCCAACGGCTTCAAAGCGGTACATGGTATCGACCTGAACATTGCCGACGGTGAATTCATGGTGATTGTTGGCCCCTCCGGCTGTGCGAAATCCACGACCCTGCGTATGCTCGCCGGGCTGGAAACCATCAGCGGCGGTGAAATTCGTATCGGTGACAACGTAGTGAACAATCTGCCGCCAAAAGCGCGCGGTATTGCGATGGTGTTTCAGAATTACGCACTCTATCCGCACATGACCGTGCGGGAAAATCTGGCGTTTGGTTTGAAACTGAGCAAACTGCCGAAAGAACAAATCAATCAACAGGTTGAAGATGCCGCCAAATTGCTGGAGCTGGAAGATCTGCTGGATCGCTTGCCGCGTCAGCTCTCCGGCGGTCAGGCGCAGCGTGTGGCGGTAGGGCGTGCGATTGTCAAAAAACCGGACGTATTCCTGTTCGATGAGCCGCTCTCAAACCTCGATGCCAAACTGCGTGCCTCCATGCGTATTCGTATTTCAGACCTCCATAAGCAGCTCAAAAAATCGGGTAAGCCGGCGACCACCGTGTACGTCACCCACGATCAAACCGAAGCGATGACCATGGGCGACCGTATCTGCGTCATGAAGTTGGGCCACATCATGCAGGTGGATACGCCGGATAACCTGTACCACAAACCGAAAAACATGTTTGTCGCGGGTTTTATTGGCGCACCGGAAATGAACATCAAACCGGCGAAAATCGTGCGTCGCGATGATGGCTTACATATCACTGTTGGCGAGGATTTACTGGCCCTGAACGCCAGCCAGCAGGGTAAAGTGGCGCATTATGTGGATAAAGAGGTGTATTTCGGTATTCGCCCGGAATATGTGGATGTGTCGACAGCGCCGTTCGATACAAGCTGCGGGCGAGGGAAGTTAATCCGTATTGAAAACATGGGGCACGAATATTTTCTTTATTTGCAGGTTGGTGAGTTTGAACTGACGGCGCGTATCGCTTCCGATGCCGCGAAACCGATTATCGACAATGGGTTACAGCAGCAGGTGTGGTTCCGCTTTGAGATGGACAAATGCCACATTTTTGATGGTGAAACGCAGGAAAATATTTCGCTGTAAAAAAGCCCGCCAGGGTGGCTGGCGGGCTTGATGTTTATTCTTCTTTCAACAGGTGGCCCATCTTGGCCGCCTTGGTATCGAGATAGTAGGCGTTTTTCGGGTTACGCCCGACGATGAGCGGGACGCGTTCAACGATGTTGATGCCCGCTTCGGTCAGGATCTCAACCTTTTTCGGGTTGTTGGTCAGCAGACGCACTTCGTCCACGCCCAGCAGCTTGAACATATCTGCGCACAGCGTGAAGTCACGCTCATCGGCAGCGAAGCCAAGCTGGTGGTTGGCTTCAACGGTGTCGTAGCCCTGATCCTGCAACGCATAGGCGCGAATTTTATTCAACAGGCCGATGTTACGACCTTCCTGGCGATGATAAAGCAGAATGCCACGGCCTTCTTCCGCGATGTGCGTCAGGGCGGCTTCAAGCTGGAAACCGCAATCACAGCGCAGGCTAAAGAGCGCATCGCCCGTCAGACATTCGGAGTGAACGCGTGCCAGTACCGGCGTTTGCCCGGAAATGTCACCAAATACCAGGGCGACATGATCCTGCCCGGTTGCCAGTTCTTCAAAGCCCACCATCAGGAAATCGCCCCAGGGGGTTGGCAGTTTGGCTTCTGCCACACGTTTAAGCTGCATGTGATTCTCCAGATTATGTCAGCGCCATTAGCGCTTTCTGTTTTGTGTATTTTGCCACAACGTGCTTTGGTTCACCTAATGGTGCGCAAGTGACTGCTGTTAAAGCGCACAATTTTGCCAGTTTCGCCGTTATGTTATTATTCGGTTATTATTGAGGATTCAGAGACAAAGGAGCCGTTATGCTAACAATTGCCAGACGAACCGCCGTGGGGGCCGCCGTATTGTTAGCGATGCCGCTCGCAGTCTGGATCTCCGGTTGGGCCTGGCAGCCGGGCCATTCAGAAGTATGGCTAAAAGCGCTGTATTGGGTTACGGAAACGGTTACCCAGCCGTGGGGAATTATCACCCATGTCGTGCTATTTGGCTGGTTTTTATGGTGTTTGCGCTTTCGTCTGCGTCCGGCAATCATGCTTTTTGCGATCCTTGCCGGGGCGATAATGATCGGGCAGGGCGCGAAATCCTGGGTGAAGAGTATGGCGCAGGAACCACGGCCTTTTGTTATCTGGCTGGAAAAAACGCACCATATTCCCGTTGATGAGTTCTACACTTTAAAACGTAAGGATCGCGGCGCACTGGTTAAAGAACAGCTTGCACAACAACAGGATATCCCGTCGTTCTTACGCAAACACTGGCAAAAAGAGACCGGGTTCGCGTTTCCGTCAGGGCATACCATGTTTGCGGCCAGTTGGGCACTATTGGCGGTGGGCCTGCTGTGGCCGCGTCGACGCACGTTCACCATCGCGATTTTGCTGGTATGGGCAACGGCGGTCATGGGCAGTCGCCTGCTGTTAGGGATGCACTGGCCACGCGATTTAGTGGCGGCAACGTTGATGTCCTGGCTGCTGGTGACGGTGGCGACCTGGCTTGCTCAAAAAATATGCGGCCCGCTGTCACCGCCTGGCGAAGAAGCGCGGGAAATTCGCAAACGCGAGCAGGAAAATTGAGTCAGGGTTGATTTTGCCCCCTTTAACCCTCAAATCCTGAACTGGCCGTGTGCTTTTCCATTTCGTCCGCGTGGCGAAAATGATACTTTATAAGGCTGGATGCGATAGATTAAACAGGATTTATCAGCCAAAGCCACATAACGGGACGTCGTGTGAAATATTTTCTCATTTTCTTATTGGTGTTAGCGGTCTTTGTCATTTCAGTGACGCTGGGCGCGCAAAACGATCAGCTTGTGACCTTTAATTACTTATTGGCGCAGGGCGAGTTCAGAATTTCAACATTACTGGCGGTATTGTTTGCCGTAGGTTTTGCGATAGGCTGGCTGGTTTGTGGCCTGTTCTGGCTGCGCGTGCGTGTTTCTCTGCTGCGTGCAGAACGTAAAATTAAACGTCTGGAAAATCAGATTGCGCCTGAGAGTGTGCCGTCCGTTAACCCGACTGTGCCAGTAGCGAAGGAATAACGATTTATGCTGGAGTTGTTGTTTCTGCTTTTACCCGTTGCCGCAGCTTATGGTTGGTATATGGGGCGCAGAAGTGCACAACAGTCCAAACAGGACGAAGCGAGCCGTTTGTCACGAGATTATGTGGCAGGGGTTAACTTTCTCTTGAGTAACCAGCAAGACAAAGCGGTTGACCTGTTCCTCGATATGTTAAAAGAGGATACTGGCACCGTTGAAGCTCACCTTACGCTCGGCAATCTGTTCCGTTCACGCGGCGAGGTTGACCGCGCCATCCGTATTCACCAAACCTTAATGGAAAGCGCCTCGCTGACCTACGATCAGCGCCTGCTGGCAGTGCAACAACTGGGCCGGGACTACATGGCTGCCGGGCTGTATGACCGCGCGGAAGATATGTTCAGCCAACTGGTGGATGAAACGGATTTCCGTATCAGCGCACTGCAACAACTTCTGCAAATCGCACAGCTGACCAGCGACTGGCAAAAGGCTATTGATGTTGCCGAACGTCTGGTGAAGCTCGGCAAAGAGAAACATCGTGGCGAAATCGCCCATTTCTGGTGCGAGCTGGCCCTGCAACAGATGGGCAACGATGATATGGATAAGGCGATGACGCTGCTGAAGAAGGGGGCATCTGCCGATCCGTCGAGCGCGCGTGTTTCTATCATGATGGGTCGCGTCTGGATGGCGAAGGGCGATTACGCGAAAGCGCGCGAAAGCCTGCTGCGCGTCATCGATCAGGATAAAGAACTGGTCAGCGAAACGCTGGAAATGTTGCAAACCTGCTATCAACAGCTGGGTAAAACGGATGAGTGGGAATCGTTCCTGCAACGCTGCGTAGAGGAAAATACCGGTGCTGCCGCAGAACTGATGCTGGCGCAGGTGCTCGATCAGCGTGAGGGCGGCGACGTCGCGCAAACCTACGTGACGCGCCAGTTACAGCGTCATCCTACGATGCGCGTCTTCCATAAGCTGATGGATTATCACCTCAACGAAGCAGAAGAAGGGCGCGCGAAAGAGAGCCTGATGGTGCTGCGAGACATGGTTGGTGAGCAGATCCGCAGCAAACCGCGTTACCGTTGCCAGAAGTGTGGCTTCACCGCCTATACGCTTTACTGGCATTGTCCATCCTGCCGCGCATGGTCCACCGTTAAGCCGATTCGTGGCCTGGACGGGCAGTAATATTTAAAAAAACACCTATCTTAGTTACAACATACTCCTTGCTTGTTCCCTTATCAGATTCAGCATCGTGCGTGCAATGGTCAGCAGGGCGAATCGTGCCTGTCAATTTGGCGCACTCGCAGGTAGAATGCTCGCCGTTTACCTTTTCTGCGCCTGAATAGCCGGGCGCCCATCAACAAGAAGGTCTGGTCATGACGTCTACTGCTTCATCTTCTTCCCGTATTGTCACATCCTCTCCCGTTGTTGTTGCTCTCGATTACGATAACCGCGATAAAGCGCTCGCTTTCGTCGACCGTATCGACCCGCGCGACTGCCGTCTGAAAGTTGGAAAAGAGATGTTCACGCTGTTTGGGCCGCAGTTCGTGCGTGATTTGCAGCAGCGTGGCTTTGATATCTTCCTGGATCTGAAATTCCATGATATCCCGAATACCACCGCCCATGCCGTTGCGGCAGCGGCAGAGCTGGGCGTCTGGATGGTGAACGTCCATGCATCCGGTGGATCCCGCATGATGACCGCCGCGCGCGAAGCCTTGCTGCCATTCGGAAAAGATGCGCCGCTGCTGATTGCGGTCACCGTGCTGACCAGTATGGAAGCCAGCGACCTGCTGGATCTCGGCGTGACGTTGTCACCTGCGGATTATGCCGCCAGACTGGCAAAACTGACGCGTGATTGTGGCCTTGATGGTGTGGTGTGCTCGGCGCAGGAAGCGGTACGCTTCAAGCAAGAGTTTGGGCAGGCCTTTAAACTGGTAACGCCAGGTATCCGCCCCGTGGGCAGCGAAGCGGGTGACCAGCGCCGTATTATGACACCTGAACAAGCGCAGGCTGCGGGCGTAGACTACATGGTGATTGGTCGCCCGGTGACGCAATCTGCAGACCCGGCAATGACATTGCGCACCATTAACGCCTCACTGCAAAAGGGGGCGTAATGAACGACTCCAATAGCCGTCTGGTGTACTCCACCGACAGCGGTCGTATCGACGAACCGAAGGCCGCTGTGCAACGTCCAAAAGGCGATGGCATTGTACGTATCCAACGCCAGACCAGCGGGCGGAAAGGAAAAGGCGTGTGCCTGATTACCGGCATCGATCAGGATGATGAATCACTGGCAAAACTGGCGGCAGAACTGAAAAAGAAATGCGGCTGCGGCGGTTCAGTGAAAGATGGCGTGATTGAAATTCAGGGTGATAAGCGCGACCTGCTCAAAACATTACTTGAGGCGAAAGGGCTAAAAGTAAAACTGGCAGGCGGTTAACAAACAAAAAGGGCCCCGATAAAAATCGGGGCCCTGAATTCTTTTTCAAATACACAGACGATTAATTATTTGCCAACCTGGTGGCCGATAATCCCGCCGACTGCCGCACCGCCCAGTGTCCCCAGGGTGCTGCCGTCAGTTAATACTGCACCGCCCAGTGCGCCTGCGCCAGCGCCAATAGCTGTGTTACGATCGCGTTTGGACCAGTTTGAACATGCGCTCAGTGACATTACTAAAGTGGCAGCGATTACTGCTGCAGTGATTTTTTTGTTCATTGAAGTCATCGTATTTTCTCCTGAATATTCGATTCACGGAAAAAGCCTATTTAAATTATAGCCGCTGGCCAGAGATAAAAACGGCTTATGTCGTGAAGCATGTTGCGCAGGTTGTAGAACTGTTACTTAGTCACGCAAGTGATAGTTACTTCCTGTTATATCGCTAACATTAATTCTACGTTTTTATCGTATATTCGACAGGTAAAAAGTCCTAATTGGACACTAGGAAAAATCTCATAGCGGAGTGAGGAGCGCAATACGAGGAATGGATGTTTTGTGGGAGAAAGAGTCCTCACACTAACCCTCTCCCATAGGGAGAGGGAACCGATTGAGCCTTTTTCAATATGTGTGCGGTTTACTCCCTCTCCCTGTGGGAGAGGGCCGGGTGAGGGGCCCCCTACGGCCTCTTAACAATATCCACCTTCAGCCCGGATCGCTCAAGTAGAGTCTGCTGTTCTGCCGCCAGCCCATCATCGGTGATCACCCGGCTAAACTTCGTCATCGGCCCAAGCGGATATGCATGAGTAACGCCAAACTTGCTGCTGTCACTCAATGCAATCGCTTCACACTGTTTTTCCAGAACGGCATTCACCACGTCAGCACGCATCATGTCGCGGCCCGTAAAGCCCGTTGCAGCCTGCCAGCCGTCAATACCGATAAACGCCTTACTGAAATGAACCTGCTGGATGTACTGGCGCGTCAGTGGGCCTACCATGCTTTCGCTTTTCTTCTGATAGATACCGCCAAGCAGGATAACTTCCGCCGGCATCTCTTTCAGCAGGTGAGCAACATAACTGCTTACAGTAATAATCGTGATATCCGATTGCTCTGCCAGCGTCCGCGCCAGCAGGGCATTACTGCTGCCATTTTCGATGAACACGGTTTCGCCTGGCAGCACCAGTGAGGCGGCAAAGCTTGCCAGCTCGCGCTTAAGCGCAAAGTTATTCATCATGCGGGTTTCTACGTCTTCGCTGTCCAGCGGAACCGCAAAGCCGTGGGTGCGGCGCAGGTAGCTCTCTTTCTCGAGCAGGTTCAAATCCTGGCGGATGGTGACTTCAGAGACGCCGGTCATTTTAGCCAGGTCGGCGACGCTCATACGGCCTTTATCGATAACCATCTGCAGGATGGATTGTTGTCGGGCATTCATAATTAATTACGTATCAAAAGTCGGGGCGAAAACGCGCTGGCGCCTTTTCGCGAGGTGAGCGGTGTCAGATTTCCCACGGGGATTTTGGCTGACCTGTTTGTGTAGCTTGTTGATCGGCAATTTGTGTCAGCAGTTCAGCTTTAAGAATTTCCAGGTTATTGATTGCAGAGTGGTAATCACCTGCCACCAGGATATCGAGAACGGTATCAATACGTTGAGCAACCTGATGCGCATCAAGATTAGACATGGTGTAACCCTGTTTAGAAATTTGAATGAAATCAATGATGCTAAAAATAGCGGCAAAAGAGAAGAGAAAAAAATGGCAGACGATACAACATTAAGTGAAAAGCGGCTTCGTTTAACGAAACCGCTTTTTTATCAGGCTTAAACCGCCGGACGGGCGATAACGCTGCGGGTTTCCATGCGCACTTCTGCGATGGTCACATCAATAACGTCAGTCACTTTGTAAGCGACTTCGCCTTTGATCTGTACGGTGCCGTTTTCCTGGCTGCAAACCATTTCGTCACGCACGGCGTGCAGGAACGGTGCCGGAATAAAGGCCACGGCACCATTGTCGACCAGACGCACGCGCATACCGCCACGGCTGATATCGATAATTTCTGCCGCGAAGCGTGTCTCTTTACCCGCCTGCGGGTTCAGATAGCGCGCATACAGCCAGTCTGCGACGTCACGTTCCGCCATGCGGTTCAGGCGACGGCGTTCTGCCATTTGTACCGTAACATCATCCTGCGGGCGCGCAGCATTTTCACCTTTGATGATCGCTTTCAGCAGGCGATGGTTAAGCATGTCGCCGTACTTACGAATCGGTGAAGTCCAGGTCGCGTAGGCTTCAAGCCCCAGGCCAAAGTGCGGGCCGGGTTCGATGCTGATCTCAGCGAAAGACTGGAAGCGACGGAT
This sequence comes from Pseudocitrobacter sp. RIT415, assembly GCF_003057695.2. Classification (NCBI taxonomy): domain Bacteria; kingdom Pseudomonadati; phylum Pseudomonadota; class Gammaproteobacteria; order Enterobacterales; family Enterobacteriaceae; genus Pseudocitrobacter; species Pseudocitrobacter sp. RIT415. Next base: position 80,577 of record NZ_QBJC02000017.1, read on the forward strand.
GCGGCTATCCAGGAAACCTGACGGCTGTGCATCCAGCTCACGACGCAGCTTACAGAAACCATTCAGAGTCAGAACTTCTTCCGGATCCACATGAACGTCGTGCGTTTTCAGCAATGCTGCCAGCGCTTCCGTATTTGCCGGATCAAAACCGGTATGCACGTTATAAATACCGAAACCAAGCTTGTCGCGAAGCACGCGTGCCGCGCAGATGTTAGCCGCAATCATTGACTCTTCAACGATACGGTTAGCGATACGGCGTGGTTCGGCAACGATATCCAGCACTTCGCCTTTTTCACCCAGCACAAAGCGGTAGTCCGGGCGGTCTTTAAACACCAGCGCGTGGGTTTTCCGCCATTCGCTGCGCAGTTGACACACACGTTCCAACAACGTGATTTGACGCGCAATATTCTCGCTGTCAGGTTTCCAGGCGCCGGTTTTTTCCAGCCAGTTGGAAACATCGTCGTAGGCCAGCTTAGCTTTCGATTCAATGGTAGCCGCGAAGAACTCGATATTATCTTCAATCGCACCATCGTCGGCCAGCGTCATACGGCAGGCGAGAACCGGGCGAACCACATTGGCACGCAGCGAGCAGAGGTCGTCGGACAGTTCACGCGGCAGCATCGGGATGTTAAAACCCGGCAGATAGTTGGTGAACGCGCGCACTTTGGCGATGTTATCAAGCTTGCTGCCTGCGACAATCCATGCGGTTGGGTCGGCAATCGCCACGGTTAAATTCAGCTTGCCGTCGGCGGCCTCTTCCACATACAGCGCATCATCCATATCTTCGGTGCTGGCGCTATCGATGGTGACAAAGTCGAAGGCGGTAAGGTCGCGACGTTCCAGCCCTTCATCCTGCATCTCCGTTGCCACGCCGTCCGGCGCTTCTTTTTCCAGATTATGACGGGCGAGAGTCACCCACCACGGCACGAAGTGATCGTCGCCGAAGGTGATGAACTGGGTCAGTTCTGCGTAGAAGGTGCGATCGCCTTTCAGCGGGTGGCGGCGCATTTCTGCCACGGCCCAGTCGCCTTCTTTGAAATCGTGATCCACGCCGCGCTCGGCGCGACAAGGAATGGAATCTTTGATTAAAGGATGATCGGGAACGATAGAGAGGCGATCGTCTTTACGGTGCACACGTCCGACAAAGCGGGTCAGGAATGGCTCAACCAGTTCTTCCGGTTCGGCGCTTTCTTTATCTTTTTCAGAATGAATCACAGCGATAATACGATCGCCATGCATCACTTTTTTCATCTGCGGCGGTGGAATAAAGTAGCTTTTCTGCGCATCGACCTCGAGGAAACCGAAACCTTTTTCCGTGCCTTTGACAACCCCTTCCGCACGCGGCGTCTGGGAGTGAAGTTGCTGTTTTAGCTGCGCGAGCAGCGGGTTATCCTGAAGCATAATGATGTATTTTCTTGGCCAAAAGAGCGGCTGACAGTTTTACGCGATTCTCACTGTTGCGGCAAGCGCTCTTTCATCCTTTTACGCAGGTTGCCGCTCGCTTCTCAGCGCGATTCGTAAGCGATTTAACCAGCCAAATAGCGCGCTCCAGGCGAGTAGCGTCGTACTCTCTTGCGCACTCAAGCCGTTTTCCGTGAGTGACGCAAATTGCGCGGGGCTAAAACGGTCCGGCGCGCGGGTCAACAGGCCAATAGCCTGGGTCACGGCCTGTTCGCGCGGATACTGATGGCACCATGCTTGCACAGCGCGATCGCCATTACGGATAGCCTCGGGGAGACCGCTGGCACCTTGCCATTGTGCGCTGTAGTAATTAAAGCAGCTCACGCTGCCGTTAATGCGCGCAGGCACCAGCGCCGCCAGAGTTTGCAGGGGCGGATTTACCGGGAGCGTTGCGATCAACTGCCCAAGATCATCCAGGATCGTTTCCTCGTGTGCTAACAGCGGGGTTAATGCGGCGAGTGTCGGTTGGGACTGCCAGCGCAGCAGCGATTGCGCCTGGGTTTTAGTTGCATAACGCGCATCGACGGGGGGCAAATCGCTCAGCCATTCACTCTCAGTCGCCACGAACACCTCTGCGGCGGCATCTTCTTGTGTCGGCATGCCGGGAATCCAGCGTACCGGTTGCCCCAGTTGCGCCTGGAAAATCGCCACTACGCGTGCCTGGAAGCCGACAAAACCCACAATCTGATTAATCAAAATAATGTCATAGGAGGTTAACCCGACATCGTCGAGCTGCTGTCGTGCCAGAGGTGTTATTACGGAGGGAGAACTGGCAAGCTGACGAGCGTACTGGGTAATTTGAGCAAGACGATGGTTACTTTCGCGCGAGGAATCAGGGCCAGGAAGGGGTGCCAGACGGGCGGCATAGTGATTACAGAGCCGTTGTACACCGCACACCTGTGCGACCGTTAGCGCGCTACTCAGACGGTCGTAGGCACTGAATGTCCGTAAGCGGCTGATGGCGACTTCATCAGGAAACAGTGCTCGTGCCAGATTACGGCAGGCGCTTAGCCATGATGAACAGTCGTGTTGCAGCGATTCAGGCAGCGATAACCCCAGTAAAAAGCGATCTTCAACGTGGGCGGCTTCAGGCACAAGGGGCAGAACATCACTGTGTTGCGATCGGGACTGGGTCTCATGATACCAGTGGCTTTTACCGTAAGCGCGGCGTTGCTCCATGGGCATTCCTTGAATGGTAAGTGGCGAACCGATGCAAGAATGAGAGGCAACACCGGATCGTTATGGATAAATATCCTGGCGTAAGCGCGCGATAGGAGAAAATATTGTTCGGTGCTAATTAATAACTTACTGGAATAACAGAAGGAAAAACGGGGGAGGGAATACCCTTCCGCGAGCGCGGAAGGGCAAAGAACTTATTTCAGTTCCAGTTCGTTCATTGCAGCGATGCTGAAGCCGCCATCAACGTGAACCACTTCACCGGAGATACCGGCAGAGAGGTTGGAGCACAGGAATGCAGCAGAGTTACCCACATCTTCAATGGTAACGGTACGACGAATCGGGGTAACCGCTTCGCAGTGCGCCAGCATTTTACGGAAATCTTTGATACCGGATGCGGCCAGCGTACGGATCGGGCCCGCAGAGATGGCGTTAACACGGATACCTTCCGGGCCCATAGCGTTAGCCATGTAGCGAACGTTAGCTTCCAGAGACGCTTTAGCCAGACCCATCACGTTGTAGTTAGGAATCGCGCGCTCTGCACCCAGGTAGGAGAGGGTCAGCAGGGCAGAGTCCGGGTTCAGCATGCTGCGGCAGGCTTTCGCCATTGCAACGAAGCTGTATGCGCTGATGTCGTGCGCAATTTTGAAGCCTTCGCGGGTCACCGCGTTCACATAGTCGCCGTCTAACTGGTCTGCCGGCGCGAAGCCGATGGAGTGAACGAAACCGTCAAATTTCGGCCATACTTTCGCCAGTTCAGTGAACAGGGATTCGATGCTTTCATCTTCAGCCACGTCACACGGCAGCACGATGCTGGAGTTCAGTTGTGCGGCAAACTCTTCTACGCGGCCTTTCAGTTTCTCGTTCTGATAGGTGAACGCCAGTTCAGCCCCTTCACGGTGCATCGCTTGCGCAATACCGTATGCGATGGACAGTTTGCTGGCAACGCCAGTGACCAGAATGCGCTTACCGGAAAGAAAACCCATAGCTTTTAATCCTTATATTCATTGTTATGGCGACCTGCCTGAAAACGGCGAGCCGTCGTTAAATCGCGGCGATTCTAGCATGAGTCGCCGGGAGAGTTAATCCGACCACTTCATCTCTGTCGGATTGGACATGAAATCTTTGCCAACGGCGGTGAACAATTATCTGTCTTTACGCCACGCGTCTGCTGTTAATGCCTCACCAAAATGGCCCGCAATCAAACGTTTAGTCAGATCATGCAGCGGTGCTGCCAGCACATCAGCAGTACTGCCGCGTTCGACCACTTCACCCTGATGCATGACCAGCACCTGGTCGCTGATATGCTTCATCATGCCCAAATGCTGAGTGACATAGATATACGAAATACCCTGTTTCTCCTGCAATTCCAGCATCAGGTTGACCAGCTGTGAGCGCATTGACATATCCAGTGACGCCAGCGCTTCATCGCAAACAATCACTTTGGGACGCAGAATCAACGCGCGCGCAAGCCCAAGACGTTGCTTCTGACCGGGTGCCAGCATATGCGGATAATAGCTGACGTGATCTGGCAGCAGCCCGACCATACGTAGCGTTTCGATAATCCGTTTTTGCCGCTCCTCCGCTTCAAGCTCTGTATTCAGGCGCAGCGGAAAATCGAGAATTTGCGAGATTCGTTGACGCGGATTCAGCGACGTTGACGGATCCTGAAAAATCATACGAATACGCTGGCTACGGAACGAATAATCGCCATAGTGAAGAGGATGATCGTCAATCAACAGCTCACCCGTGGTCGGTTCAATCATACCTGCAAGCATTTTGGCCAGCGTTGATTTCCCAGAACCGTTTTCGCCGATGATCGCCAGCGTCTGTTTTTCACGCAATGTAAAGCTGAGCGGTTTGACCGCCTGAAGCGTCTGGCGGTGAAACCAGCCAGTACGATAGCGGAACGTTTTACTCAGATTGCGCACTTCAAGTAATGTCTCGACCACGTCACTCTCTCTCCATATTCAGCGGAAAATGACAGGCGAAAAGATGGTTTTTTGCACCGGTCAAACGCGGCGTTTCAATGCATTCCCGCTGCGCATAAGGGCAACGCGGCCCCAGGCGGCAGCCAATCGGTAACTGCTCCAGCAGGGGAATAGCGCCCGGCATGGTATTCAGGCGGCTTTTATGCGGCATAGGGCTTCCAAAATCAGGGATCGCGCGAATTAACGCCTGCGTATACGGATGATGCGGAATGGTCACCAGATCTTCGCTTGGTGCCGTTTCCACCGTTTGCCCGCAGTACATGACGTTGATTTTATCCGCCCATTTGGTAAGCATCTGCAAATCATGTGAAATCAACAGAATCGTGGTGTTGTTGTTTTGGTTGAGACGCGTCAGCAGACGGAAAATCTGTGCCTGGGTGGTCGGTTCCATGGCGTTCGTTGGCTCATCGGCAATCAACAAACGCGGCTGGTTCGCCAGGGCGATGGCAATCATCACTTTCTGGCATTCACCTTCCGTAAGTTCATACGGGAAACTGCGCATCGCATCTTTATGATCTTTAATCCCCACGCGGTGCAGCAGTTCGATGACACGGCGCTTGCGCCAGCCAAAACGCTGCCACCAACGGCCTTTGTAGGTCCAGCCGGGGATATTCTGCTTCAACTGCTTGCCAACGCGTTCTGACGGATCAAGACAGGATTGCGGTTCCTGGAAAATCATCGACACGTTATGGCCGACCAGCTTGCGACGCTCTCGGTTAGAGAGGCGCAGCAGGTCGATATCATCAAAGCGCATGCGGTCTGCGGTGACGCGCCAGTTATCTTTATTGACGCCGCAAATGGCTTTAGCGATCAGGCTTTTCCCTGAACCGGATTCGCCAACCAGCCCACGAATTTCACCTTCAGCGAGCGTCATGCTGACGCGGTCGACGGCCTTTACCCAGCCTTCGTTGGTTTTCAGTTCAATGGTTAAATTACGAATATCCAGTAATGGCATTACTCCACCCCCGCGTTAATGGCACGACGAATACCGTCGCCAAGCAGGTTAACCAGCAGCACGCTAATCATTATCGCAGCACCTGGCAGCATCACCGTCCACGGCGCAACGTAGATCAGTTCCAGCGCATCGCCCAGCATCGCGCCCCATTCCGGAGACGGCAACTGCGCGCCAAGGTCAAGAAAACCAAGCGCGGCAATATCCAGAATCGCCATCGACAGCGCGCGGGTGATTTCCGTTACCAGCCCCGCTGCGATATTCGGCAAAATAGCGAACCACAAAATATTCAGTGTTGATGCACCATCCAGACGGGCGGCTACCACATAATCACGCTCGAGTTCATCATGCACCATACTGTAAATAGAACGTACCATGCGCGGCAGCAATGCCAGCCAGACGGCAAACATCGCATGCGATAGATGCGGGCCGGCGAAGGCGACGACGATGATCGCCAGCAGCAGCGACGGAATTGAGAGCAGGGTGTCGAGAATGTGGTTCAGCATGGCGGAACGCAGGCCATGCGTCGACCCGGCGAGAACGCCGAGTACCAGCCCGCACAGTGTGGCAGCTAATGTCACCACAAAGGCACCGCCTACGGTCGGCGCAGCACCGCTCAGCAAGCGGCTTAGCACGTCGCGGCCGAGATCGTCCGTGCCAAGGAAGAAGGAGACTTCACCATAGCGCGACCACGACGGTGGCAGCAGTTGATAACCGAGAAATTGCTGATCGATACCATAGGGCGCGAACCAGCTTCCGAATACGCACAGCAGCACCAGCCCCCCACAGCCATAAAGACCAATCATCGCGGTGGTGTCACCGTAGAATTTACGCCACACGGTGCGCAACGCACCGGGCGGGCGCTTCTCGATGTAGACGCTATCGTAAGGCATACCATTCCTTATGTTTCAGAGGGTTAGCCATTGCACCCAAAATATCAGAGACGACGTTTACCATAATGACCAGCGAGCCAATGACCATCACGCCCGCAGAAATCGCCGCGTAATCTTGCTGGCGGATAGCGTTAATCATCCAGCGTCCCAGCCCCGGCCAGCTAAAGACCATTTCGGTGATCATCGCAAGCGTTAGCATAGTGGAAAACTGTAGCCCTAAACGCGGGATCACCGGCGGCAGTGCGTTATGCAGAACATGGCGACGCAAGATTGTTAACCGGGAGACACCGCGCGTCGCAGCCGCTTTCACGTAGTTGGAATCAAACACCGCAATGGTGCTTAAACGCATCAAACGCACGACCTCGGTGGTGGGTGCGACGGCCAGAGTCAGTACCGGCAATACCATATGACGCAGCGCGCTGGCAATCATCTCTTCGCGCCATGGCGAATCAGAGAGCCAGGCGTCAATCAGCGCGAATCCGGTCACGCTTTTGACCTGATAAAGCAGATCAAAACGTCCGGATACGGGCAGCCATCCGAGTGTCAGCGAGAAGAAAAGCGTGAACAGCAGGGCAAGCCAGAACACCGGCACAGAGAAACCGACCAACGCCAACGCGCTGATTAATTTATCCTGCCATTTATTGCGCGTGATGCCGGCCACCATCCCAACGGGAATACCCACCAGCAGAGCAAAGCCAAAGGCGAGAAGGCACAACTCCATCGTTGCCGGGAAAACATCTTTTAACTGCTCGGAGATAAGCTGTCCGTTGATGCTGGAAACGCCGAAATCCCAGTGCAGCACGCCGTTAAACCAGAACACCAGCGCATTCCAGAACGATGCGCCCTGCAATGGCGCATGCGGCGTGAAGTAGCTGAGGCTAAAACCCACCAGCCCAAGAAAGAAGAGCGTCACCAGCAAAAGCAGTAAACGACGAAGGGTAAAAATGATCATGGCTTTTTCACCTTATCTTCTTTCTCACGCGATACCCCAGCAAACGAGGCGTTGCCGAACGGGCTCAGCACCAGGCCTTTAATATCATAGCGATAGGCCTGTAAACGCAGGGATGAGGCCAGCGGTAACACAGGCAATTCGCGTGCCAGAATCTGCTGGGCTTCGTCGTAGGCATCGATGCGCGATGCCAACTGTTGTGAGGCCAGCGCTTTACGCAGCACGTCATCGAATTCGCGGTTACACCAATGGGCAAAGTTGGTTTGCGAGGAGATGGCCGCGCAACTCAATAACGGGCGGAAGAAACTGTCTGGATCGTTACTGTCCGTCGCCCAACCGGACAACGTCAGATCATGATTCATATCCATCAGGCGCGCCTCCTGGAAACGGCCTTCAACCGGCACTATCACCACTTTCACGCCAACCTGCGCCATATCCGCCTGAATCAGTTCGGCGGTTTTTAACGGACTCGGGTTCCATGCCTGCGAACTGGTCGGCACCCACAACTGAAGCGTGAGGTTTTCCGCGCCCAGGGATTTCAGCAACTGGCGTGATTTTTCTGGATTGTATTCGGTAATTTTAGCCTCGTTATCATAAGCCCAGGAGGCGCGAGGCAAAATGGAAGCCGCTGTTTCCGCTGTACCGTAATAGATAGACTGCATCAGACGCTGGTTATTAATCGACAGGGCCAGCGCGTGGCGAATCTCAGGATTATTCAACGGCGGTTTATCAGTATTGAACGCCAGATAAGCGATGTTCATCCCCGGACGCAGCGTCAGGCGCAAGCGTGGATCGTCACGTAAGATGGTTAACTGGCTGGCGGCAGGCCAGGCCAGAACATCACACTCACCGGTCAGGAGTTTTGATAAGCGACCGGTTCCACCGGAGCCTAAGTCAACAACAACCTGAGGCATCAAGGGCTTACCGCGCCAGAATTTTTCGTGACGTTGTAACCGAATGTATTGTCCGGTGCGATATTCATCGAGCAGAAATGGCCCTGTGCCCACTGGCTGGCGATCGAGCAGTTCTTCGTGATCCTGCTTCGCCAGTTGGTTGGCATACTCCGACGACATGACGGAGGCGTAGTGGGTCGCCAGGTGCCAGAGGAAGGAGGCGTCCGGGTGATTCAGGCGAAATTCTACCGTGTGGCTGTCGAGTTTGCGCACGCTCTGAACCGTATCGGCGAATTGCAAACTGTCGAAATAGGGGAAGTTGCCGCCGTTGACGTTATGCCATGGATGATTCCGATCAAAGATACGCGCGAAGGTGAAGACGACATCGTCCGCGTTGAGGTTTCTGGACGGCTTAAACCAGCGCGTGGTCTGGAACTGCACGTCGTTGCGCAGATGGAAGCGGTAGGTTGCACCGTTATCCAGCACCTCCCAGCGTTCAGCCAGTTCCGGTACCAGACGATAAGTATAGGGGTCGACATCCAGCAGCCGGTCATAAAGCTGGGCCGCCAGCGTGTCGACAATCAGACCGCTACCTGCTTTTTGCGGGTTAAACGTGTTGACCTGCCCGCTGACACAGTAGACAAAGCCGCTATCGCGAATGTCGGCATTGGCGGGCAGGGAAGCGGGCGGCGCGGCAATCGCCTGACCACAAACTAACCCTAACCCTGCCAGGAGTGATGACAAATTCAGGCGCATAATTCTTTTTTGATGTGAGATAGTATGGCTATCTTATTAATAGTTAATGACATTTGTCATATCCGTGTGTCCAGGAGAAAGTGGGTGCTTCACCGGTCGCATCGTTCGATACGGACAGCGTGGGCATTTTCAGATTCCCCATAGATTATACCCTGTAAATCAACTCTCCGTCCTGAAGCTCCACTTTCCCTTGTCGTGCTCAAAGGGCGCCCGCTATGCGCAAGAGGAGCAAAATGACGGAACATGCTCAGAGTACGCTGATATTATTTGATTAAAAAATTATCAATAGAGAGAAAAGTCTCCATCGCCTTGAAGTATGGTATCTTTTTATCGATAACATCTCCAGTTAGCCTTCTTATTCCTCTGATTAATGCTTGCTGACCTGCCTACAATGAACGCTGTGCAGACGATTGCAAAAGTGACCAGAGCGGTTGTAAAAACATAATCTTAACAAGATGATGCAACCGCACTGCTGAAAGGGATGCGCAATAAAAAAACAAGTCATTGATTTTATGAGCAAAAAAAGGCAGCGACTTTTTGGGCTCCTTTTTGACGGGAGAGTCTTTGCATTTGGAATTTATGCCCAATCCGATAAACGGCATGGAGGGCATTGACCGGAATTGTTACATTTACATTTTCTCTATGGCCAATATTGACATCGCAGGGTTATTTCATCCTGTATAAATGTGACACATGATTTCCAGCACAATACCATCATGCCTGGTAAGCCTTCTGTAATGCGTTACATTTATCTGGCCAGGTTGATGAATCAGGATTGTGATTATGCGTTATGAAAGTATTGTCAGTGATATGGCCGCGTGGATTGAAAACAATAAATATCATAATCTTAAGATAGAAGAGATCACTGAAAAATCAGGATTTTCCAGAAGACACCTACAGCGTTTTTTTAAACAAAAAACGGCATTGAGTATCGGCACATATAGTCGTCTTAGGCGACTCTCAGGCGCTGCTATTGCGCTACGAATTACCGGGCACGCTGTTAAGGATATCGCACGATGGTTCGGCTTTGATTCTGCTGCATCCTTTATTGCAGCCTTTCGTCGTCAGTTTGGTGTCACTCCGATTGTATTTCGTAAACGCGATGAATGGCCCTTTGAGGATATGATACCTCGTTATGATTACCTGGCTCACGTAGCGAAACTGGATTGCCGACTAATACGATGCAGCATTGATAAACCTATCATGAGTAGCGTTAATATTGCTGAAGTCACGCAGAATATTCAGCCAGCAGGATTATATTCAATGCTTATTAAGAATGTGAAATATGATGAGGAGTTTATCACTAACAGTGATGTTATGCTGTCTTACGCATTATGCATAGAAGAAAACCAAACCAGTGATAAGCTGGATTGGATTTCAATTACACTTAACGAAAATATTGATAACTTAACTCACATCCAAAAAGTGATCTACGCGGGTTTGCTGCCATCTATTGGCATAACACGTCTTCGTGCACCGGATGTTTTAAAGATTGAATCTAATCAGTTGGGTGAGGTTATCATTACTGAATACCGGGTGCCTTGCGTACCACATACCACAAATTTTTGACCAAACTCGACTTATGCGATCATCACAGAGGGTGTAGTGAATAGTGTTCTTTTTTAAAAATAATAAAACCAAACAATGCGTGATGTCTGAAGTCGTTGATGAGATTCCTTTACAGGAAAAGAGGAGGCTTTATCTTCTTGAAAATGGCGTAAAGAATTTTTCGGGGGGTGTCACCAGTTTACATGACAGAATCGATGAGATGCTCCGCAACGGTTGTACCGATACTGAAATGCTTCGCACATTGCTTAGCGATCTTTCTATCTATCTCCGTGATTTACAGGTAGTGGGGAAACTTAAGCCTGATTAATGCATTTTACAATTTCCATAGCCTGTCAATAAAGCGGGGCAGGCTGGTTTCATCCAATGTTGTCGACACAGATAAAAACTCAGATGCCGTTGCGTTAGGAATCGCTTTATTCCATTTTTTAAAGGGAATGCCCTGGTCGCTAAGATAGTCCTCAATCTCATTCTCACAAAACCTTACGTCATGTATCAATCCACAACGGTAAAGGCAGTTTGCCAGTAATGTCACCTTATCTATTGGCATGCTCATGACCTGCTTCTAGTATTCATGTATGATCGGCAGTGGGACAGGGTAGTTATTTCTCAGTCCGAGTAACTGGCAGCGTACAAATTTTTGTTGATCCTGATACCAAAAAATAAAGCTACCACTATTACGATCATAAATCATTTGATCAAGATTAGCGAACTCAAATATCGATTTGGAACCATCGATGATATGACCTCCCCCCGTTTCAAACTCATCCTTTCCCCATCGCTCCTGAGTGTGAAGATAATGGTGTAGGATAACCTCAATGTTTCCGCGTAGCGGACACTGAAGTGATATATATGCGTCGTCTATGTTAATGGCCCAGGTGAGTGGTGTGGCAAACAGTAAATGCAATACCAAAATGACCTTTCTCATACTATATCTCTATGAATAAAACTAAAATGATAAAATGCCGAATACGTTCAGAAACTCATCGTGTAATGGTGTTTTTACCGTTCTCCTTAGAGAGGTAGAGCAATTTATCAACGGCCTCTAATGCTTCTAATCCGGTCTTATTATCAAATGACACAACGCCACCACTTACTGTTGTTCTAAGATTACTTTCACGATATTTCATGGCCGCTATGTCCATGCGTAACGCTTCGATAATAGAGTTCGCAACATTGATATTGATGCCGTCAAACAGCGCCGCAATCTCTTCTCCACCGTAGCGATAGAATTTAATGTGTTCGGTTTCATATTTTCGGGCCAGTTTGGCAATGGTCTTGAGTACCAGATCGCCTTTAGTGTGGCCAAATTTATCGTTTATGGCCTTAAAATCATCTATATCAATGAGTGCAAGGCAAGAGTCAGATTTGTAGCTAAATGTCTCAAGTTGTTGATCAAAAGCTCTGCGGTTGAGCAATCTGGTAAGGCCATCGGTTGCTGCCTTTGAAGAGATGTCTTCTAACCGCGAAATATTGTTTTCAATTTCAAACGCTAAAATTTTTGAAGAGTCTTCTCCATCAAATCGGCCGTATCGAATACTTGATGCAATATTCGTTAAGGTGGTGTTCATTACTGAAATGATAGCCCACCAGGCGAAGCAGATAATCAGAATGGAAAGCATGATGAAATAATAAATTTTGGTGTTCATTTCAATCATGGTGCTATTCATGGTTTGCTGTGTAACTTTATAAAAAACGACCCATGAGGGATTATCCATTTTCTTGTAAAAATAGTATGAATCATCTTCCTGATTGTAAAATGAACCACTCTTCCATATTGTTTGCCTCAACAACTGCATGTTCTTTTTGATATTTGTCATGATGACTTTATCTGTGATTTGCTCACCATTATCTGTCAAAATGAAGTTATTGCCAGGCATTGGTGGATCAATACTACTTAATGCTTGGTTAACAAACGATAAATCAATATCAAAAGCGACGACACCATTCGTTAATTCGTCACTTTCAAAGAAAGGTAGTGAAACAGATACGATTCTTTTAGTTGAAATGTAGTCATTGTAAGGCTGTGTGAAAGAAGTTTGTTCTGAATAACTGGTGGCTATCTGATACCATGGGCGTGACTGAGGAACGAACCCTTTGATGAGTTTATTGTTTTCGCTCAGCATAGGGATCCGTGTGTAATGATTATGTGCATCGAGAATGTTCAGGCCCGTTATATTAGGCATGATGTATAGCTGGCTACTTAGCCATTTATTGAATCTGCGAGAGCTGATTTCTGAGTGATCACATATTGTTTCTGTGATGAGTTTCAGGGATGTTTCACTATTGGTAAGCTTTTCGTTGATAATATTTTCCAAAACCGATACATATTTTTTTGAAAATGAGATGCACGATTTTTTTATATCTATCCACTGATGATAAGCGATCATACCGCTGGCGATAATTAACGTAAACAATAAGCTGGAGAAAACAATATTTAAGGATTTAGTGAAGGAGATTTTTTTCTTTAATTTCATACTTTCAAGGGACGTGTGTTTTTACAGCTATGATGCTAAATAATTTTGTGCGATGTGTCAAAAATTGGATATGGTATTTGTGCCAAATTGCCCGTTACTAATAAAGTATGGCGTTAATCGAACAGTGCCTGATTTAATTTCAGGCACTTGTTATGGCGATCTGGAATCAATTTTAACGATTTTTTTGGCGTGAGCGGGGCCGATTAAACCAGGACATCACACCGGAAAAAAGCAGGACTACCCACACACATTCGTGCAAAAACACGCCGATGTAGACGCGATTGAAGATGAAAAGCAGGTACAGGATCAACACACTGCAAAAAATCGAGAAGCTATAGCGGAAGGTTTTAGCGCGCATAATGGGATTTCGATTGAGAAAGGTGCGTGATTATACGATCACAATCATTTGCAGATGTAGTGAGTTTTTTCGAACAAGAGATTCGACCTCATCAACGACTAACTGACCTAAACTTTACCTAACCCCTTTTTCATCTTATCGACGATGTCGGGAGGTGACAATGAGCCTCTATCAACGCATTCATGGCGACCTCTGGCGCAATATTTGGGTGGTGGGCGATCTGCACGGCTGCTACGCGTTATTGATGCAACATCTTGAGCGCATTGCATTTCAGCCTATGCAAGATCTGCTGATTTCGGTGGGGGATTTAATCGATCGGGGAAGCGAAGATGTTGAATGCCTGATGATGCTCAATCAGCCCTGGTTCCGGGCGGTGCGCGGCAATCATGAAGAGATGATGCTGGACGCGCTGGAGGGAAACGGTCACACAAATCTGTGGGTGGCAAACGGGGGCGGATGGTATTTTGACCTCAACGTGAACGAGCAACATCGCGTGAAAGCGCTGCTGTATCGTATTGCAGAGTTACCGTTGATTATCGAAGTGGTGACCGGGGATAAAAAAATGGTTATCTGCCATGCGGACTACCCGGACGACCATTATGCCTTCAACAAACCGGTTGACCCTTTTCAGGTGGTGTGGAACCGCCAGCGTATTAATCGCGCCCAGCGCGGCTCCATGTGTTTGATAGGTGGGGCCGATCAGTTTTTCTTCGGCCACACGCCTGTGTCTAAACCTTTTAAATCCGCCAATCAGCTCTACATTGATACGGGCGCCGTGTTTTGCGGCAACCTGACGCTGGTGCAACTGCAACGTCGTGTTAAAGCTGGTGCTTCTTCAGCAACGCCCGTAGCTGATGGTAGGTAAGCCCAAGCAATTCCGCCGCCTGCTTCTGATTAAACCGCGCCTGCTGCAAACTCTTTTGCAGGAGATCTTTTTCCTGATCCAACTGAAACTGGCGTAAATCCATCGGTAGTTTTGGCTCGTTTGGGCTACTTTTTTCCGCTGTTTCTGGCTCACTTTGCCGTTGGAATGGATCGATAATAATGTCGTCCAGCGGAATATCACTGCTGCCATGCCGATAAACGGAACGCTCCACGACGTTCTTCAATTCTCGAATATTCCCAGGCCAACGGTAGCCCATCAATGTTTCACGGGCGTGCTCGGTGAAACCTGGAAACAGCGGCATCCCAAGTTCACGGCACATCTGAATAGCGAAGTGGTTTGCCATAAGCATGATATCGCTTTGGCGCTCACGCAGCGGCGGGAGCTGTACGACATCAAAGGCTAACCGGTCAAGCAGGTCGGCGCGGAACGTACCGTCTTCTACCATCTGGGGTAAATCAGCATTAGTGGCGCACACCAGCCGAACGTTTACCTGCAACGGCTGGCTGCCGCCGACGCGTTCCAGTTCGCCATATTCAATTACGCGTAGCAGCTTTTCCTGTACCAGCATGGGCGCGGTCGCCAGCTCATCGAGGAATAATGTCCCGCCATCGGCGCGTTCAAAACGCCCCGGATGGCGCTTTTGCGCGCCGGTAAATGCACCAGCTTCATGGCCGAATAATTCCGAATCGAGCAGGTTTTCATTGAGCGCCGCGCAGTTAAGCGAAATAAACGGCCCCTGCCAGCAGGAGGAGAGATAATGCAGACGGTTCGCAATCAGCTCTTTACCCGTACCGCGTTCGCCGATGATCAACACCGGCTTATCCAGTGGCGCAAGGCGTGAAACCTGCTCCAGGACTTCCAGAAAGCGGTTGGCTTCGCCGAGAAGATTGTCTTTATATTCTGCCATGATGAAATTCACCATTTGTTAGTGTAATTCGCTAATTCACTCTACGTCGAAAGCGGGTAAATTTCAATCACCTTAAGTAGAATCAATAAGATACAAAGTTGGCACGCGAATTGTATTACTCATACAGCAGGCTAATGCCTAAAACAGAAATTATGAGGACTATATTATGGGTATCTTTTCTCGTTTTGCCGACATCGTGAATGCCAACATCAACTCCCTGTTGGAGAAAGCGGAAGACCCGCAAAAGCTGGTGCGTCTGATGATTCAGGAAATGGAAGACACGCTGGTGGAAGTGCGTTCTACATCGGCGCGGGCGCTGGCAGAGAAAAAAGATCTGACGCGTCGCGTTGAGAAAGCTTTTGCACAGCAGGCCGAATGGCAGGAAAAAGCCGAACTGGCGCTGCGTAAAGAGAAAGAAGATCTGGCGCGTGCGGCATTGATCGAAAAGCAGAAACTGACCGATTTAATCACCACCCTGGAACATGAAATTACCCTGGTGGACGAAACCCTGGCACGCATGAAAAAAGAGATTGGCGAGCTGGAAAATAAACTGAGTGAAACGCGGGCCCGTCAACAGGCGCTGGCACTGCGTCATCAGGCGGCAAACTCTTCCCGCGATGTGCGCCGCCAGCTAGACAGCGGTAAAATCGATCAAGCGATGGCGCGTTTTGAATCTTTTGAGCGCCGCATCGACCATATGGAAGCGGAAGCTGAGAGCCACCGTTTCGGTAAACAACCGACTCTGGATCAGCAATTTGCCGAGCTTAAAGCGGATGATGAAATCAGCGAACAGCTGGCACAACTGAAAGCCAAAATGAAGCAGGACAACCAATAATTATTCTGGCGGCACGCGGCGTGCCGCTGCTCATCATTGTAAGGAGTACCTATGAGCGCGCTTTTTCTTGCCATTCCGCTGACACTGTTTGTGCTGTTTGTCCTGCCGGTATGGATTTGGCTGCACTACAGCAACCGCTCGCGCAGCAGTGGATTAACGCAAAATGAGCAGCAGCGTTTGTTACAGCTCACCGATGACGCTCAGCGTATGCGCGAACGCATTCAGGCGCTGGAAGCCATTCTGGATGCAGAGCACCCGAACTGGAGGGATAAATAATGGCCTTAGATTTTAATAAAAAATTGTGGCGGATTCCCCAGCAGGGCATGGTGAAAGGGGTTTGCGCAGGTATCGCGCACTACCTGGACGTGCCGGTAAAACTGGTGCGAATTATCACCGTGCTGGCGATGTTATTTGGCCTGTTTTTCTTTGTGGTCGTCGCCTACATTATTCTGACTTTCGCGCTCGACCCGATGCCGGAAGGCGCGATGGGTGAGGCGAACAGCCCCACCAGCAGTGAACTGCTGGATGCGGTGGACGCGCAACTTGCCGCGGGCGAACAACGTCTGCGGGAGATGGAACGTTACGTGACGTCGGATACTTTTTCGCTACGTAGTCGTTTTCGTCAACTCTAATTGAGGATACTCATGAATACTCGCTGGCAACGTGCCGGGCAACAGGTAAAACCCGGTTTAAAAATCGCAGGTAAGCTGGTGCTTCTGACCGCGTTACGTTACGGCCCGGCAGGGGTTGCTGGCTGGGCGGTAAAATCCGTCGCTCGACGTCCGTTGAAGATGCTGCTGGCGGTGGCG
Source organism: Pseudocitrobacter sp. RIT415 (assembly GCF_003057695.2). Classification (NCBI taxonomy): domain Bacteria; kingdom Pseudomonadati; phylum Pseudomonadota; class Gammaproteobacteria; order Enterobacterales; family Enterobacteriaceae; genus Pseudocitrobacter; species Pseudocitrobacter sp. RIT415. The sequence continues at coordinate 97,486 of NZ_QBJC02000017.1, forward strand.
CTGGAGCCTTTGCTGAGCCGCGCGGCGGCGAAATTGTCGAAACGGTATAACCGACAGTAAAATAAACGAAGTGGCGCAACAGGGGTTGCGCCTCAGATTGCCGACAAAGTGCGCTATGTTCTTGCCGGATGCGGCGTAAACGCCTTTTCCATCCTGAAAAACATTGCAAATTCAATATATTGCGGAAACGTTGTAGGCCTGATAAGCATAGCGCATCTGGCAATGTTGCGTTTGTCATCCGTCTCCGGCACAACAGGGGGCCCATTGTAATCTCTGAGCTTTTACATCTTTCCTTATCACCCTCATGTAATATCTACCTCATACGTTTTTCCTTCAGGGCATAATGGAACCGCTATGAAGCGACTTAAAAATGAATTCAATGCGTTGGTTAACCGGGGTGTCGACCGACATCTGCGTCTCGCCGTTACCGGCCTGAGCCGCAGCGGGAAAACGGCGTTTATCACCGCGATGGTGAACCAACTGTTAAGCCTGCACGCCGGGGCGCGTTTGCCGCTGTTGAGCGCAGTGCGCGAAGAGCGTCTGATTGGCGTGAAGCGCGTGCCGCAGCGGGATATGGGCATTCCGCGTTTTACTTACGATGAAGGGCTGGCGCAGCTTTACGGGCAACCGCCAACCTGGCCGACGCCAACCCGTGGCGTGAGTGAGATTCGTCTGGCGCTGCGTTTTCGCTCCAATGAATCGCTATTACGCCACTTTAAAGACACCTCAACGCTGTATCTGGAAATTGTCGACTACCCCGGTGAATGGCTACTGGATTTGCCGATGCTGGCGCAGGATTACCTGAGCTGGTCGCGCCAGATGACCGGCCTGCTGCAGGGGCAACGCCTCGAGTGGTCTGCACAGTGGCGTAAGTTATGCGAAGGGCTCGATCCGCTGGCGCCCGCCGATGAAAACCGTCTGGCGGCGATTGCTCAGGCGTGGACTGATTATCTTAATACCTGTAAGCAGGAAGGCCTGCACTTTATTCAGCCGGGGCGCTTTGTGCTGCCGGGTGATATGGCAGGCGCGCCTGCGTTGCAGTTCTTCCCCTGGCCGGATGTCGATGGTATCGGCGAGGCCAAACTGGCGCAGGCTGATAAACACACCAATGCGGGCATGCTGCGCGAGCGTTTTAACTACTATTGTGAAAAAGTGGTGAAAGGCTTCTATAAAGAGCATTTTCTGCGCTTTGATCGCCAGATTGTGTTAGTCGATTGCCTGCAACCGCTTAACAGCGGGCCACAGGCCTTCAATGATATGCGCCTGGCCTTAACGCAGTTAATGCACAGTTTTCACTACGGCCAGCGCACGCTGTTTCGTCGGCTGTTCGCGCCCGTTATTGATAAGTTGCTGTTTGCCGCTACGAAAGCGGATCACGTTACCGTCGATCAGCACAGCAATATGGTGTCACTGCTACAGCAACTGATTCAGGATGCCTGGCAGAATGCGGCCTTTGAAGGCATCACCATGGATTGCCTGGGGCTGGCCTCCGTGCAGGCGACGCAGAGCGGGCTGATTGACGTCGATGGAGAGAAAATCCCGGCGCTGCGCGGTCATCGGCTCAGCGACGGACGGCCGCTCACGGTTTACCCGGGGGAAGTTCCCGCGCGGTTGCCGGGGCAGGCGTTCTGGGATAAACAGGGTTTTCAGTTTGAGGCGTTTCGTCCGCAGGTAATGGATGTTGACCAGCCGCTTCCGCATATTCGTCTTGATGCGGCGCTGGAATTTTTGATTGGAGATAAATTGCGATGAACGAACCGTTAAAACCGCGCATCGATTTCGACGGCCCGCTGGAAGCGGAAAAAAGCGAACAGTTCCGGCAGTCACAAACCTTCACTGATGATGTCGCAGACAAGTTTGCGCCGGCTGTGCTTGATGAAACCCTGCCGGAAGAGGGGCAGGCGGAAGCGGTTGTGGAATCGGTGCTGCGTCCTAAACGTAGCCTGTGGCGCAAGATGGTCACCGCGGGCCTCACTATCTTTGGCATCAGCGTGGTGGCGCAGGGCGTACAGTGGACGATGAATGCCTGGCAAACCCAGGACTGGGTGGCGCTGGGCGGTTGCGCTGCCGGGGCGCTGATTGTTGGCGCGGGTGTGGGGTCGGTGGCAACGGAATGGCGGCGCTTGTGGCGTTTACGCCAGCGCGCGCAGGAGCGGGACGAAGCCAAAGAACTCATGCAGAGCCACGGCGTCGGTAAAGCCCGTGCATTTTGTGAAAAACTGGCACAGCAGGCGGGTATCGACCAGGCGCATCCGGCGCTGCAACGCTGGTATGCGGCCATCCACGAAACCCAAAACGATCGTGAAGTGGTCAGCCTATACGCGCATCTGGTGCAACCGGCGCTGGATGCGCAGGCGCGTCGGGAAATCAGTCGCTCGGCGGCAGAATCTGCCATGATGATTGCCGTCAGCCCGCTGGCGCTGGTGGATATGGCGTTCATCGCCTGGCGCAATTTGCGTTTAATTAATCGCATCTCCACGCTTTACGGCATTGAACTGGGCTATTACAGCCGCCTGCGCCTGTTCAAACTGGTGCTGCTCAATATCGCGTTTGCCGGGGCCAGCGAACTGGTGCGCGAAATTGGCATGGACTGGATGTCGCAGGATCTGGCCGCGCGCCTTTCCGCACGCGCCGCGCAGGGGATTGGTGCCGGGTTGCTGACTGCACGCCTGGGCATTAAGGCGATGGAACTGTGTCGCCCACTGCCGTGGATCGATAACGACAAACCCAGGCTCGGCGATTTCCGGCGCGAGCTGATTGGTCAACTTAAAGGCGTCGTCCAGAAGGGCGGCGCGAAGTGATCTTCTTCAGGCCGACCCTGTGTCGGCCTGTGCTCATTTATCCCCTGAACGAAAATCTTTACGGCGCAATGGCGTTTTTTCCGCCATACTGTCAATAATTGTTGACAGCCTGCTTCCCGCCGAACGATAAGTGTCTTATTATTCACGGGTCTTTGGCTTATAAGGGTGAAAATTCCCATGCGTCTTGAAGTCTTTTGTGAGGACCGCCTCGGTCTGACACGTGAATTACTCGATTTGTTGGTGCTGCGCGGCATTGATTTGCGCGGGATCGACATTGACCCTATTGGCCGAATCTACCTCAATTTTGCCGAGCTGGAGTTCACCAGCTTTAGCACCTTAATGGCGGAGATCCGCCGCATCGCGGGCGTGACCGACGTGCGTACCGTGCCGTGGATGCCTTCTGAACGTGAGCATCTGGCATTAAGCGCACTGCTCGAAGCGATGCCGGAGCCGGTGCTCTCGCTCGACACCCGCAGTAAAATCGAACGCACCAACCCGGCGAGCTGTCAGTTGTTTGGCATGAGCGCCGACAAAATGCGCAACCATAACGCCAGCCAGCTCATCAGCGGTTTTAACTTCCAGCGCTGGCTGGAAAGCGAGCCGGTGGAAACACAGGCGGAACACGTGGTGATCAACGGGCAAAACTTTTTGCTCGAAATCACCCCGGTATACATGAGCGGCGAGCACGAACAGCGTATCCTTGCCGGAGCCGTTGTGATGCTTCGCTCGACTGTTCGGATGGGCCGTCAGCTTCAGACTCAGACTCCCCAGGATGTGAGCGCATTCAGCCAGATCGTCGCTGTGAGCCCGAAAATGCGCCATGTGGTCGATCAGGCACGCAAACTGGCGCTGCTGACCGCACCGCTGTTGATTGTCGGCGAAACAGGTACCGGTAAAGATCTGCTGGCGCATGCCTGCCACCTGGCGAGTCCACGCGCGGCAAAACCGTATCTGGCGCTGAACTGCGCCTCGATTCCGGAAGATGCGGTTGAGAGCGAACTTTTTGGCCACGCGCCTGAAGGTAAAAAAGGGTTCTTTGAGCAGGCGAACGGCGGTTCGGTGCTGCTGGACGAGATTGGCGAGATGTCGCCGCGCATGCAAACCAAACTGCTGCGTTTCCTGAACGACGGTACATTCCGCCGCGTGGGGGAGGATCATGAAGTGCACGTTGATGTGCGCGTGATTTGCGCCACCCAGAAAAACCTGGTGGAACTGGTTCAGAAGGGGTTGTTCCGGGAAGACCTCTATTATCGCCTGAACGTTCTGACGCTGAATTTGCCGCCGCTGCGCGATCGTCCGCAGGACGTGATGCCACTGACCGAACTGTTCGTGGCGCGCTTTGCCGATGAGCAGGGCATCTCGCGCCCGAAACTCTCGGCCGATCTCAGTAATGTGTTAACCCGCTACGGCTGGCCGGGTAACGTTCGCCAACTGAAAAACGCCGTCTATCGCGCGTTAACGCAGCTGGAAGGTTATGAACTGCGTCCAAATGATGTGCTGCTGCCGGATTATGACGTCACCACTACGGCGGTGGGAGAAGAGGCGATGGAAGGTTCGCTAGATGAGATCACCCGCCGCTTTGAACGTTCGGTGCTGACGCAGCTATATCGTAGCTTCCCGAGTACGCGTAAGCTGGCGAAACGTCTTGGTGTGTCGCATACGGCGATTGCGAATAAACTGCGTGAATACGGTTTAAGCAATAAGAAGAGTGAAGAGTAAACAAAATAGCCTCCATCTGGAGTAATGCCGATCAGTTAAGGATCGGTTGAACGATCCAGTGGTTGTGTAAGAATCCGGAAATGC
>NZ_QBJC02000018.1:0-96760 GCF_003057695.2 Pseudocitrobacter sp. RIT415
TTAAACAATCCGAAGATTTGCAGAAAAAGTATGGCATCGGCAGTCAGCTACTTAAACAATCTGAAGATTTGCAGAGAAAATATGGCATCGGCAATCAGCTACTTAAACAATCTGAAGATTTGCAGAAAAAGTATGGCATCGGCAGTCAGCTACTTAAACAATCTGAAAATTTGCAGAAAAAGTATGGCATCGGCAGTCAGCTGCTTAAGCAATCGATGGATTTGCAGAGAAAATATGGCATTGGCAGTCAGTTACTGAAACAAGCGGAAGAATTCCAAAGAAAACTTGGCATTGGCAGAACATTGCAAAAAGAATTCGATTTAATGCATAACTTGGCTGGTATAAATAGTATTCAGTCAATGCTTCAAGATTTACAAAATCATTCGTTGACGCGAAGTAATAAGGACATACTAAACACATTTGATAATACTTTTCTACACTTCGCTGAAGAAAATTTGCCATCAGTTTCTGAAGCTATCGAAACAGGCTTAGCATCTGTTGCTAAGGCATATACTGATGGTGTCGCGCAAAGCACTAATCAAACGAATGTCCAATCTGGACAAGCCACTTCTACAGATATAAATTATTCTCCAGCTACTAACGCCCCAAGATCCTTAATAGATCTATTGCAAGGACTCCCACCATCTATACAAGCTTTAATTCTTTTTTTATTATACCAAGTTTTAATCGGGGCTGTAGCTGATTACGGAAAAGGGAAAGTGTTAGTAGAAATAAACAAAGCAGAATCCTATATCGTCTCTCTATTTGAGAGTAAACCTGTTACCAAGTCTAACATTGTTAAACACAATAAAAATATCGCTTGGGATTCTCTTAATCAATTTAGAGTTATAACGGGTGAAAACGTGCGTCTGCGAACAAAGCCATCCTTAAATAGCGATATCATTGAGACGATAGGGAAAAATACAATTGTTGCTATATTAGAAAAAAAAGAGCGACAGTGGTTGTATGTACAAGTTCAATCTGGAGATGAGCTTGTCACTGGCTGGATTACTCGTACTTATACCAAGCCATTAAAAGGTTAAAGAAAGATTTAATTGCAATACGAGCCCCGTATCTTTACTACAGGGCTCATGTATGATTATCCGAACAACTCTTCCAGATTTACGCCGTATACCTTTAACCATGCTCCGCGCGGCCAGGCACAGCCGTATTTTTTGAGGTAGACGGGTTCCTCATGATGAACCAGGCACCATTTACGCAACGGATGCCAGCTAAATTCCCGCTCGATCACTCGCTCAACAGCACTAATTGTCGCGTAATCCTTACTACGCCCCAGCATGGCCGCAAGTTGATCACGTTCGCGTTCCAACGCCAATTCACCGGCGGTGCTGGTGGGTTGAGACTGGGGGAGTGAATGGAGAACGGTATCCGTCGGTTTGACTTTTAGTTGCGCCAGCTCCGTTCTAAGAGCGTTTATTTCACGCTGTTGGGCATACAATTCTCGCGTCAGTTCGAGTTCTCGCCGTAGAAACTGGACTTCGGTTGTGGACGCATCTCGTGAATCAAAGGCTGCTGGTGGAACAAGCTTGCCGGTACGATAGTCCAAGAAGGTCTGATTCACCTGTAGGCGGAAAGCTGGTGAAATCCAGCCAGCGTACTCGATGGCGAGAAGTTCGTGGGCGAAGGTTCCTGGTGATGTACCGCCATGTATAGAATTGACCACCTTTTGAGTAAGCCCCGAATTTGGGGCTTGGATATTTTTCAATAGGTTACCCTCAAGTTCGGTTATCAATTCTTTGACTTGTTTATTTCCCAGCCACTTGTTGGGAGCTTTTTCTTTTCCTTTACCACTTGCCCTATGTAGTGCGTTCAGATTAAAACGCCCCTCGGCATCTGTTGTGATCTCAACGCCTGCGATCACTGGTGCGGTCATTTCATTTTTTATTGTGTTCATTTCGCTACCTGCATGTTCTGTGCTTGCCCCAAAAATTGTTCAATCTCACCTGCCAACCGGTGTTTCAACGACGCCTTGTTACTGAGTAGATACAATCCATCTACGATCATAAAATGAAAGGCCAGCGTCTCTACTGCCTTGATATCAGTAATATCGATATGAAGTTTTTGAACGGCAGCGGCGATCTCCGCCTCTTCAAGAAAAATCATGGATGAGCCCTCCAGTAGGAAAGCGACAGGCAATTCGAAGGAAAACGGGCGGCAAACAGGCAAGGGGCATCGGGAAGCTGAGAACGGGCATCAGATTCAGTACAGGCGATAACGATGTGGTAGCGACGTTTCTGACAAGAGTAAAAACGCCAGATGAACTGAGGGTGATGCAGGGTAGGGGTAGTAGCCATAGTGGCATCCTCAAAGTTGATTTTGAAAATCACCACCTTGAGGTTCCAATCTCGCTGGTGGTGAGCTGGACAGGGTTGGAACTACCGGTCAACTTTGAGCATAACCCGGCGAGCCTTTCGGCTCCCCCGCCCAGCCCACCATAATTCAGATATGACAAAGCATAGGCACAAAAAAACACGCTGGCGCGTGCTGTGCGCTTCAAAGTTGGTTCGGGGTTCCAATCCCGGTTACAGATTTTGCTGCAACAACGAAACCTTACTCTGAACCACCAACGAACGTCAACACATCATCTGTGCTACCGTACTAAAAACGAGGGTTTTCTTAAATAAATAATTAGTATTTTATGTAAAACAGGTGTGCTTTGTATAATTTACATTCTATTCTGGACTCTGCGGGTGCCACAAAAAGCGCTCGTTGAGCGCTATTCTGTTTGAAGATCACTCTTCTTTACTCTGAAACTCTTCATACTCGTTCGACATAAGGTATTCAGCTCCCTTAGCTATCGCCCCCTTCCACTCAGTAATCCCAATCTCGCGAATGCGCTCAATTGGCTCGTTTGTTGCCGGGTTTCGGAGATATGTCCAGCGGTCACCCTTCTTCAGGGTGTATATGCGCCACACCGGATGGTGCTCAACAAATTCGCATCCGTGTGAGGCGGCCTCGTCTTGCAGACGTCGCAGGTTCATATAAAGCGGGGTGTAACTCATGCATCCTCCTTACTGACTATGGCCTGTCTGATTCCTGCTCCAGGTCATATGAGTAATATTCATATGGCTCATCATCATCGGTTACCGGCAGCTGGTGGTATGCAGAATAAAACAAGCCATCTTCCAGACGCATGTTCTGATAAAGAGATGCGGCCACAACGGTTAGCGAATCATCGTCATAACTGTAGATGCTGAGCACATCCTCATCGATTTCGCCGGTTGCGTTGTACAGATTATTCTCGACCAGCAGCGACTTGATTGCAGGCCAGTAAGGGCCGTAGCTGCGATAATAACCGGGGCGCGCCCCGATGAACTTACCGATCCCATCCAAATAGTCGCTCACAAATTGCGACTCTGTTCTACCCGCCAGGGCACTATCTCGAATAGCGGCAAGATAATCAGCGGTTGGTTTTTGGGTTTGCTCTAATGAAGCCATAATTTTATTGCCGGTGTTACCCGGCAATCTCCTGTTAGATTAGTATTTTGCCACAACTTTGAGAATTTCGGCCTGGTCATATTTGCTGGGGATCAGCCACCAGCTACCGGCAAACTCTTCACCGGCGTCACGTCCGTTGTAATAACGGGCACCATAAACAGACTTCAGGGTTTCCTTCGCGCGGAAAAGCGCGCCCGCTTTACCTTTCGGATCTTGCAGGCCATAACAACCGCCCGGAGCGAAGTTGAGACCATACTTCCCACGTAGATGTGTACTGTTCACCCGGATACGCAAACCAAGATCATCAGCCTCGTTCTCAACCACTTCTTTCGCGGCTTTGCGCGCATCTTCGCGCTTCTGGTATTCCTCAGTAGAAACGCCGAGACGCTTGGCCTCATAGGTATCTTTTACCCGCTTTTTATCGCCCTCCGGCATGTAGAAATAAAGTTTATCGGCGTCACGGATCAGCTGGCGCGCATCGTCTTCATTCACCAGCAGTTCAGGCGTTACCAATGAAGCATCGAGGAGGCCCAGAATAACTACGGCAGCGCAGGCTTCGACAACACGGAAATAATCCTGCCCGGTCCCGCCGTAGATGTTTAAGAATGTACCGGAGGAGCCATCCAGCACGCGCTGTATCTCACGGTCGCCAGGGGCATACCCGCTTTTAATAGCGTTACTGAATTCCTCGTAACGTTCCTGAGCTACACCGGCAACGCCAGCCTGCAATGCCTGCTGCGCACGTTTCCTCAGCTGTGGCTTCTCTGCATTCAATGCATCGATGAAGTCCTGCACGTTGGTGTAATCCGGTGGGATTTCCCCAACGATCCACGCCAGGCGGTCGAGCTCTACGGAACGAACCAGGCCGTTGCGGATATACTCATTAACCGAGATATTGAAGTCCCGCGTGCTACTCCAGAGAGGGTAATTCTCGATTTTCTTAGCAACCAGAGACGCGATCTCATCGGCGCTGGCCACTTCGCCAAGACCTTCCATGACAGTTTTATAGTCCTGGCCGAAAAGCGCGGCCAAAAACGTTGGGCAGGCGTAGGTAATAAGCTCGCTCTGACGCTCCTGGATGGCTATCGCGCGCTTCAACTGCTCATCACTTCGGTCCGGATATACAAGCTTATGGCCGTTATCCTGATACCACGAGACAGATTTAATATCAGACGATCCGTAGCCGTAACCGGCGCTGCGGATGTTCAGCGTCTGTTTGGCATACTTACCATTCTCATACACTACGGCATAGTTATCGTTCAGCATTAACTGACCGGTTTTCAGGAAGGAATAGAACTGGTCCTTACTCAGCAGGGCCGCCGCATCTTTGATGTTTAGCCCACCCTGCATTTTCGACAGTAATTCCAGCTCACTTTCAGTCACGTCGCATGGGTCACCCAGTAACTGCACCGGCACATCTTTAACGTGGCCTGGGTTTTTATCTCCGTTCGCCGCGAATATGCCCCGCAAAGTTGCAGTATGAGCGTCAAAGTCGAGAGCCGTGATTTTGGCATACGAGATGGAATCGAACTTCCCGCCACGACCGGCTACGTTGTAATGGAAATACTGGCCAACCTTATAGGTTTTACCCTCCACCAACAGGATATCTTTACCATGGTCGATCACGTCAGGATCGACGTCTAACAGACCTTCTTTGATGGCCTTCAGGACAACCGGGCGCAACTGTTTGATGTTCTTTTCAGCTTTCGCGAGGCGGGCAATCTTGCGCTGCTGCTTCATCAACGCGGAACGTGATGCCACATCGCCTTTGCTGGCAACATTCAATTCCTCGCGCTTGGAGCGCAGTTCGCTCTCTATGGCACGTGGGCGCCAGCTATCACTCCTTTCAGACTTACCAGCAGTTGCACGCGCTTTGATTGCTTCACGTTCGGCCAGCAGTTCGTCCATTTCAGAGCGAACTGCCTCGAGGGTTTTTGTTGTCCGTTCAACCTCACCTTGCAGGTAGGCAACTTTTTTCTGCTCCTTGTCTAAGTCGCTGCCGCTGGCGTGCTGCGCCTTCAGGTAGTTCTGCAGATCAAGGTTGGCGCGCTTGGTTGCTTTGGCTTTAACAGCGGCTTTCGCTTTGGCCATTTGCTCGGCAACACGGCGCTCACGTTCTTCCGGGTTGGCCGCCAGCAGCAACTGCATTTCGACCATGTTCCCGGCGTCGGCGTTCTCCATCTCAGCTTTATCAGAGGTGAGGATTTCGCGTATCCAGTCTTTCTTACGCTTCAGCGTCTGCAGGCGGAACTCATCAAACGATCCTCGACCGCAATAGTAATGAACCTTCACGGAATCTTGAGTTGAGCCCACGCGCGCGCCGCGACCGTTGCGCTGGTCGATTGAGGCCGGAGTCCACGGCAACGTTAAGTGGTGAATATCGGTCGTGCCAATGTGCAGGTTTATCCCGACCTCGGCCTTTTTGTTACAGATGAGGATGCGTGAGCGGCCTTCATTGTAATCTGCGGCGATCTGTTCAAGCCCGCCAAGACTGACCTCATTAACGGCAGCGATATACTCATCGTATGCGGCTTTCTGCTGATAATAGGCCTTCACCTGCTCTTTAGTCGGTTCGTCCGGGAGCTCTTTAGGTGGCTTAACTTTTTTCGGTTTCCGACCTTTTTTACCGGCTTCGGCAACCGTTGTGGCATTCAGGATGCCAACGGCACTATCATCCAGTCCCAGATGTGAACAGATGATGCGCTTAAGCTTACCGTGCTGGCTTTTCTCATCAGTAAAGATGATTTGTTTGCCGTGCTTCAGGCCTTCTTTCAGTCCCTCAATCAGCGCGCTGTATTTCGGCGTCAGAGGGTGAGTAACGTCCTTAGGATCGATATCGAACGTAGAGAGACGCTTCAGCACCTCTTGCTCGTACATTTCCGGGACGATCAGCGTGCAGGCGTTGCCATCAACATCGACGGTGAAACGCCCTTCAGCGTCATAATCCTCGTCGTTTTCGTCTTTAGTGCCCAGGGAATCTGGCAGGTCGGCCACCAGCTGCTGTACCTTATCAGCATACGACGCTGGCAGGATAAAGGTGATTTGGTGCCGGTACAGGTCCATGTCGGTACAAACACGATCCATGTCGCGGATAATGCCGAAAATGGTGTCCTTCTCTTCCTCTACGTCTTCCGGCTCAGAGTCAAAATCCCCCATTTTGTCGTTCTGCGACAGCTTCTCTGCGCGCTGGCGCAGGTTCTCGTATTCAGCTTCCTGCTCTTCGGACATTGGCGCTTCAACGGTGCGCTCATCGAGCTCCGGAATTTTTACCTGTTCAGAGACATCCTGCGCCGTCTTCAGAGATACCCAGCGATGGAAGATACCGCGCAGACCAGGGAGGTTACGGAAACCGACCAGGCCAAGTTTGCTTTCCACTTCGCCAGACAGTTTCTGGACCAGGCACATCTCTTTCTTACCGAATACTTTAACGAAATCATCCGGCGTGAAGATCCCCATGCGCTGCCAGTCGGACATGCTCAGGCAGTGAGAGAGCATATTGAAAGCGTCGATCGGGGAGTTGACCACCGGCGTAGCGGTAAGTAGCACCGGCCCACGGCCATTGTTCTTAGCCATCAGATAGGCGTTTTTAACAGCCATATCGCGCGCAGACTGGGAAACAGAAGGGACCGGGAGATATGCCAACTGAGAGGCCTCACGACCGGCGCTGTAGCTGTTACGGTAGTTATGCCCCTCATCGACTACGACGCTATCAAACTGCATATCTTCGAAGTAAGGGAAATCCTGCTGTTTTTCGGTGCCGGTGTCGGAGTGTTCGGACAGAACGCGGTTCTTTTTCTGCTGCTCTTTGTAGGTTTCAGCGGCAACCTTAACGCGGCCCGCTTCAGCCTGAGCAAACAGGACATCGTGCGCATGATCGCGAATGGTTTCTTCGCGCATAGGGATGGCCGCGTATTGCTCTTTCGTCATGACCACAATCGGGTAGTTCGATTGAGGGATCATGTTCATACGGGCTTTAATGGTGGCGCTGTCTGAAATTTTCAGCGCATCGCGCATCAGCGGGTTGCCACTCTCATCAAATTTAGGCTCACCGTTTTCGCCGCGTTCCTGAACCTGGCGAATGCCGCCTGACTCATCAAGAATAGGCTCAAGCCCAACGAACAAGATCTTATTGAACATCTCCTCGCTGTAAAACGATTTGGACTCGTAATACCAGTTCTCATAAACGGCTTTCGGCACCACATACGCCATACGCGTGCTGCGCCCGTTCTCGATGTTATACAGGCCCAGCGCCAGCGCTGTTGTCGTCTTACCAAGACCGGTACCAAAGCCCATAATGCCGCGCCCATCTTCAGACAGACGGCGTATTTCCTGATTCTGGTATCCAAACGGCGCGCGACGACCGCTAATGCCATTCAGGCCCAGCGGAGCATCAGACTGCTCAAATGGTATGAAGGAGTTAAACGCGGCATTGTACTGATCGACCAGCTTGTCGATTTCATCATGCTGGCGAATCCAGTCATTGAAGCGACTTTCGAGGTCCTCGATGCGCGAGCGATAAGCTTCTGAGTTAACGCCGGTGGCGCGCCCACCGTTGAGGTATTTCTCCAGCTGAGAGGCAAAAGGATCACTGCCGGTCCGACGCGCATAAGTCGGGACCATTTCATTGGTCTCTTTGTCTTTCTTCAGCACCGTGCCGTAACGATAACCGGCGAACACGCCATTACTGCCGCGATAACCCAGATCAGAAGTTAATGCGCCGTTCTCGACTTTGATTGACTCAACATAGGTCAGTTCGTCGTAACCATTCTCGCGCAAGAATTCCAGCACCAGGCTACGGTCGAACCAACGAGCATCGAGGGTAAACGCGATATCATCAACACCGGTCCACTTACGTTTTGCTTTTATCTGTTCCAGCTGGCGCAGGTAGTTATTTTTCTGCGGCCCTTCCTGGATAACTGCCAGCACCCCCTGAATCTGCCCGGTGATTAAACCGACATCGCCGCTGGTAGCGCGGTCCATTGGCATCAGGTCACCGGTCGGCGTTAACGCAATGCCGTCAGTGTTCGCCAGCAGGTTAAGCAATTCCTCGTCGCTTTCTGGTAGTTCGGCGGTGGACGTCGAGCGGAACTCTTCCAGGGTGATCGGGATCAGGTCAATCTGGTTAAACAGGCTTCGAACTACCTGCTCATGATTGGTAGTGTCATATTCCCCGGAGATCTGCGCATCGATCCCGCCCTGCAACAGATCAGAAAGTTCACCATTGCTGGTGATAGCCGCGCGGTATTTAAGCCAGTCACCGCTGTTATTACCTGAAATTTTGCTGATTTTGCCGGTATTGGGATCAGCGAAGCGCTGATACTCCTTATCCACCAGCTGCGCGGCGCTGGTGCGCAGGCTGTCTATGTAGTCGCCAGGCATCTTGTTCGCGATAGCGTCCTGCAGCACACCGATTTGTGCGCCGATAAGAGCCCCACGGAATAAGCGCTCCTGCAAATCGCCACGCTGTGTCAACGCATAGGAGTAGGCTTTACGAGTTGATTCACTCATGCTCTCCCAATAATTACCGGCAAGCGCTTGTACCTGTTTCCAGTCACGCGCCAGCAGGGCGCTGGGGTTATCGAGGACCACCTTGATTTCATCGAGCGAGGAAACGCCGTAAATCGCCGGGTCCACCGTCAGAGTGCTCGATGGTGTGCTGATAATCCACTGGCCATCAACGAACTCATACCACTGGCCGTTCATCAGGCGCTTATCACCTTCTTTGGCAATCAGGCTCACCGGCTCCGCAACATTGAGTAAATCCCAGTTGATACGGCTATCGAATTTACGGGCCAACTTCTCTTTCAGCGCGCCAGGGGTGATCTGGTCATTCTTAATGACGATACGCCCCTGGAAACCGGCGCTGACCTCGCCATAAACGAAACGCTTTCCATCATGCTCAAACCATTTGCCGGTAATGAACACCGGCCAAAGCACATTTGCCTCAGTCAGCAGTTCTTCTTTGGCCTGGAGGATCATGTTGGAAAGAGATTCCGGATGTTTGCGCAGCACCCATACATCGACCGCTGTCGGCGTACCGTTTTCTTTGAACGTGCCCGATGGCAAACGGTGGGCACCGAGGAACTCAGCTTTACGCGAGACCTGTTCACGCAGTTTTTTCATCCGTGTCCCGCTGGTCATGCCATAGGGAACGATGATGCAGGCCAGGCCACCAGGTTTTATTTTGTCGAGCAGCCGCAAAATGAAGTAGCGACCAATATCCTTCTCTTTGGCGTAAGCCTTATCCAAATTGACGGTATCGCCGCGCGAGGAGCCAAACGGCACGTTGCCAACGCAGTGGTCAAAAATGGCATCATCCGTGCTGCTGGCCAACTTCTCAAACGGCATAACGTGAACAGCATCTTCCGGGTGCAGGAGCTGGTTAATGCGTCCGGAGACAGGGCTTATCTCCGAAGCTGTCATGACGGTACCGCGCGGTTTCGTTTCGTTAAAAACACCAGCGCCAGAAGACGGTTCCAGTGTATTACCCGCATCAGCGCCGTAGAGCTTCATAATTTCCCAAATGCCCTCTGCGACAAATTGAGGCGTGTAATATTCATCTGTCGAACCGCCAATACCGCCCTCGCCGGTATAGCGAGCCAGAATCTGCCGCTGCTCCGGCGTTAGCTCCGCGCCGTCCGGAAGGGAGTCGAGAAGCTCAATGGCTTTGCGGTTCGCCTCTTTACGTTCACGATCGACAGATACCCCGTCCTTCTTAGTGATCCCGTAGACAACCGGCTCGCGGGTAAGCCCCAGCGATTTGATCAGCCTTATGATTTCCCCAACTGTCCGAAACGAGTCGAGAATTTCCCCATATTTGCCATCCGGCATCGTCACCTCCGAGAGTGAACTTTTGATAAATTAACGAAACATACTAATTGATTACTTAGTTTATCAAAGGTCACTTTTCGAATGCCCAAGTTCCGGCAAGACAACATTTTGAAAGCGTTAGGTCAGCTACTACCCGGCGTGAAGTCGAACCACGGCAATGTCATGTCGCTGGGAGCCACCAGCAGCGGCGGCGGCGGCTTCATGAGCGTGTTTTCGCGCTCCTGCCTGTTGGGCAAGGATGAAACCGAAAATTCTGCTGATGGTTCGATGGTGAGCTCTGGCCGTGATCTGCTAAATGACGCGACACTTCCATTCGAGCGCCTGCAAAAGTATCCGTTTCTGGAAGAAATGGCCGCCTATCCGACGATCAGCCAGGCGCTCTATATCCACGTGTCCTATGCGTTCTCAATCAATAAGCGCACCAATCTTTCCTTCGAATTTCAGCCGGTAACGGATGAAGACGACGCAGGGAATAAGGCAGCTCAAGAGATATGCCAGGAGTTAACGAGTGATATCGGTCTGAAGGTTAATGCTGAGCTCCCCAGCTGGGGGCTAATCATGGCCATCTTCGGTGTCTGCTACATCCGCCCGCATATCGAGCAGAAAGTCGGCATCACATCGATGGAGTGCAACTACTACACCCTCCCCTACTTCATTAAGGAGTATTACGTGGGCGGGGACCTGGCAGGCTTCACCGGTGATTACCTGAAAGATGAGACCGGCGCGCTCACATTCGCTAAACCGTGGGATATGGTTTCGATGAAAATCCCGCTTTGGCATCCAAGCCGCCAGAACATGCCGATCTATACCGGTTCGGAGCAGTTCAGTCTGCTTTCTGAGCCGTCTAAACGTATGCCGGTGGAGACACAGAACTACGGGACCAGTCTTCTCCAGAATGCATACGAGCCGTACCTGAATCTGCGCGGCGCTATCCGGGCCCTGAAAGCGTCACGCTACAACGCCAGCAAAATAGACAGGCTGATTGGCCTGAACATGGATAATCTCGATCCGGCGCGCGCAGCACTCTATGGTCGCACGGTATCCGAGCAGTTGAAAAAATCCTCCATTCAGATGGAGAAACGCGCTCGCGGTAACAATACCGCGCCGGTGGTTACCAACACCGTATTGCCAATACTGGCGAACGGTAAAGGGCAAATGACCATCGATACCCAGTCGATGCCCGCCGATATCTCTGGCATTGAAGACATCATGTTTCACATCAAGCAGCTGGCGTCTGCACTTAACCTCGATTACACAATGCTCGGCTTTGCCGACCAGATGGCCGGAGGCCTTGGCGAGGGCGGCTTCCTCCGCACCAGCATACAGGCCGGGATGGTCGCGGGCTGGCTGCGCGGCGGGGCCGCTGAGACTATCTATCGGCTTTGCGATATCCACCTGGCGAGTAAATACGGAAAGGTTTACCCATCCGGAGATCGACCATACAAAATCGTTTTCAACTCTATGGCCACCAGCATCGAGCTGGAGGAAAGCGCCGCCATGGACAGCCATGCGAACTATGCGAGCGTGTTCGTCACCATCGCCGACGCTATATGCCAAAACCCGTCCCTGGCGAAATCCAATACCTTCAAACAGATCGTCCTTGGCGACGTCCTGAAAATCCCATCCACGAAGCTTGAGGCTCTGCTGACAGAACTTAAGACCTCGCAGGATGAGGAGGAAGGCAACTTCGGCAACGGCGGTAAGAAAGGCATGTTTGAAAGTGTCACCCACCGGCCAGATGCCGAAATGTGCGAGTTCATCAGATCGATGGACCAGCGCGACCTGCAAAACATCATTATCGAAGCGTTTAAAGAATGAGGACCAATATGGCACCTGAATTTAAAACCCTGTTAACCCACACGGACCGCTTCTCGCTGTTCAATAAAGTGCGTATAGGTAAGCAGAACAACCGTAACTACATCCTGGAAGCTGTTAAGCGAATGATTAACAGCCCGGAAACCAGAGAAGGCCTGCGCCTGGGTGAGCTCTATGGTTACTATGGCCATAGCCGCCGCGAGCTGGCTAAAAACGTGGAACTTCCGGAAACCGCTGTCGTGATGGTAGAGGGTAAGCCGGTCGTATTGGATAACGTTCCCGGCAGCCGCACTATCTCAATCTCAGTCGATGATGATGGCGTGGTGACTCATACCGAGGAGATCCTTGATACTCCAACCGGGCGCATTATCGCCAGTATGCTCGAATCGCGCGCCGGTGGCTGGTCGTGGGTTACCACTGGCCGCGACTCTCCGGCTGCATCAATCCCTACCGGCTTTTTCGGCTTTGATTACGTGACAATGCCGAACTTCATCAGCATGGATCATCCAGCGGCTATGCGCGAGAGCGCAGACGACCGTGATACGGCCATTACTGAGGCCCTTATCAAGCAAAAATTCACTGAGGACGACGCGACCAACATCGTTAAGCATTACGCTGACCTCAGCCATCGAGAAGTTATGTTCGAGAGCATCCAGCGCATCGAAGAACTCGAAACTGCTCAGCTGGTGGCCGCTGGCGAATTGCTTGATAAGGATCGTCAGTTAGAAGAGCAGAAAACCATGCTCGAATCGTTGAAAAATATCGAATCCGAACAGGCAACGAAAACCCGCGAGCGTATGGCCATGTTTGAGCGGGTTCTCGATAAGCTGCCGATATTCACCAATCAGCGCCAGCGGGATGCCATCGCAAACATGAATACGGAAGAAGACTTCGCCATCGTCGATAAGCTTTTCGAATCGCTGGCCAGCCCCGCCATGCGCACGCTGCCGGTGGAACAGATCACCACCAGCGCGCAACAGCCTAAACCTCGCAATGCTGAGCCAGTCGATAAATCCAGCATCATCAACTTTGAAAGCACCACGCGCCACTTTGGCTAAGGGATAACCATGAAGAACCCGATCATGAAGTATTTTACGTATGAGCACTTACCGCCCATCTTGCAGGAGGTAAGTAAACCCATAGGCGAATTGGCCCAGCTTATGGATAGCACGCTCCCGGATAGCCCTGAAAAATCCGCAGGGCTGCGTAAGCTGCTCGAAGCAAAGGATGCCCTGGTCCGAGCTAAGTTAGGCTAACAGAGAGCTAAAGCCCCGCCAGGGGCTTTTTTTATGACGTTTGATAGCGACACAACCGCAACAATAAATTAGTATTTTCTGTAAAGCCAAATACAAGGGGAAAACGTGAATACCCAAAGCTCTACGATAAAACACGCCAGTAAGGCGACAATACGAAAAAACCGGGCGCAACGCCTACTGATTAAAGAACTCTTCCCTGCTCTTTTTCAGGGTAACCACCCGCTGCCGATGAAGAACGGCATCAAAGACGATATGCTCACGCAAATCGTCAGACGTGGCCTGGATATTTCTGAGGAAAAATTACAGCAGTCGTTGCGCGCATGCTGCTGCTCGCAGGTTTATCAGATGCGGATAGTTAACGCCCGCACCCGGCGCGACATCGATGGAAAACCGGTTGAGCTGATCAGCCGAGAAGACAAGAAGCATGCATGGAACCGGATCTGCAAGTACCGAAAAGAGAACGGGTTGAAACCCTTGCCGTACCCATTGAAAGGCAAGAAAGACCCACGAAAAACGAAAGATGGTAACAGGACCTTAAGATAGCAATTTGGCATATCGGCTGCGACAGCCGCAATCAACAGATCTGACTGCAAAGCTTAAGATTGTAGTCAGATCTGTTACCCCCCCTTAAAAATTGCTCGATACATATGCAGAGCACTTATCGACAACGATAAAACATAGGCATAAAATGAATTAACAGAAAATTTAGGGTTATTGATAATGGAAAAAAACAAAGGAGTGCTTAAGTACCCTGCCCTCTTTTACTTAGCAGGCATAGTACCAATAGCATTAATTTTTTTGATTAACGCTACACTTCCCAACTCAGCCTTAATTCAATCTCTTTATTCTATCTCGATAGGACATGTACGGTCTTACTCAGAACAATTTCTTCAAGTAAGTTCTATCGCCTCGGCCTATACCAAAACAGCGCCGCTTTTTGTGTTCATATTGTATGTTCTATGCTGGCGAAAGATACGTTTATCGCCTGTCGATTTAGACGTTGCTAAATGGTGGAAACTACTGCCTTTACTCATACTGCTGATTATTGCTATTTTTGCCTTAACATATATTGGCGAGCAGAACATGACAACAACCAGTAAAAAAATAATTCGACTAGCATCAGGAAACCAAACTTTCCTATTCGTATATTACATTGGTATGTTTGGTGTTAATTACTTCTTCACTTGGCTTATGGCGTTCTATATTCAAGTGTACGCAGAGTTTAAGAATAAAACTGGCAGCATCAAATAATAAAGCGGGCTAAGCCCGCTTTCAATTAATGTTTGAAGAGATTTATAACCTCTTTGTTCAAACGATCAGCCGCTGCTGCATCTATGAATGAAGTAGCGTACGCTATAAATACTATAGCAAAATAGGAGACAACAACTGTCAGAGTCGCAGGTAGTGCGGCTGTTAGCAACCCAAGAATCGCAGTAACTATTGCAATGGAGATGCTACCTGCAATCCCACTTAATACCATTGATTCAACTTCTAAACCAAGTGGTTTCCAGTTACCGGTTTGCACTCCCACTATAGCGGCTTCACGCACAGATTCTATTTTCAAAGCACGGTCTGCAACAGCAAATCCTTTGGATAGATTTTTCAGCTTATTAGAAATATCTGTCAGATTTAAGTTCCGCAAAGCGTTCGCAACTGCTGTTTTATCAGCAGCGCTAAGTTTGAGATTTGGATTCGCCATGAGACTGTTTAATGTCTTCATCGCATCATCAAAGCTTCTGACCTTCTTGCCTTGGAAGTTTTTTATATCATTAGCGACTATTGCTGCAATATTTTTATACTGTGCAGAAAGTTTGGTTGTAACTTGCCCGCCTACATCAGCGATAATTGCACTCGCCCCAAGCAAAAGGCTTTTTTCATCCTTACTCATTTGATAACGTTTTACAATAGCCAATGCTTGATCATTCATCATCTGATCAGGACGACTCGCGCCACCATCAACGTATACGGACTTATATGTGCCAGATTTGATATTGTAAATAACGCGATATTGTTCTTTGCCAAACCCGACAAAGTAGCCAATCTCATTCGAATCTTTAGACCACGATTCACCTACAACAGGTTTACTTAGTGAACCTTTAGTTCCACTTGCCGAAGTCCAACCAGCGATGTTAGCAGTGAATTTGGGAGAGCGACCGTTACCATTATTCACACCGCCAGTGGTCCCTGACGAAGTTACAGAGCTGCCTGAACCACTAAAAGTTATCCCCATCCCCCCAGATATAGGATCATGAAAACCCGTAGCGGTCATGCCATCTGCGCCATTGCCTCCTGTACCGCCACCACTTCCAGATGTTCCATTAATATTGCCACTGGGCTGACCACCACTATGCCCTAAACCTGTATTGCCCGGACCATTACCATCACCGCCACTCATGACTATCTCCTTGTTTGTGAATAAATGCATAAGCCTTATGAATTACTCCTGAAAAACCACTCGGTCAAGACAACAAAACATACTAATTATTAAAAGTAGTGATTTATCACAAAGAAACTCAAAAATTTGTGGGGATGATGCGGGATGGATACCTGACTGAAAAGAAGCAAATCTATCAAGAATTACGCAAAAAAATTGGTCATGAGCAACATAAAGAGTATTGTATCTACACGTTTTTGATACCTTTTTAACGGATAAACATGACAAAAATAATATTGATTGGAGTATTAACTTCTGCACTAACATCAACAGGTGCGCACGCAGCGATCACAAGCCATTGGACATCAGGCGAATCAAAAGGAGTTCAGGCGTTCAATGTCAATGCAAAAAATGGCGTTGAATTAAGCGTTAATTGTGATTCATCAGGCAACAGAGATTTATTCATTACTATTCCAGGCAAGCATGAATGGGTAACCCCTGATAAAAATAAAATCCAACTTCATTTAGGTGAAGACTCCTATCCCATCGAAGCATTAGGGACAAACTACGGGGATTCATGGTGGTTCAACCTTTGGAAAGACGCAGCTGAATCTGATGAAAAAGTAATGACTATATTTGTCGACTCGAAGGAAACAGCAAGTGTCACCTTGAAAGGTTTTAAACAACTTTATTCCTCTCAAGATGCTATGGATTGCTTGCGTCGTTAATTAAAAAGCCCCGGTTGGGGCTTATTTTTTAATCACTGCCGATATCCTTCATCCACTGAAGTCCAGCCATATGAACTCCAACCCCGCAAAGGAATGCAAAAATACCTATTACCCAGCTCGCGCCTGATGATTCGAACAATGTCCCAATGCCATAGCCGATAGCCCCCCAAACAAGGCTCAGCAAGAACAGCAATGGCACGGCAATCACCTTAAACTGTAGGCCGATCATCAGTGCTGCAAACGTGCCACCACCTACCCACCAAGATTGCTTCATAAAACCGGCTGCAATGGCAATGATGAAAATCTCAGCAATCAATATTCCTGAATGTTCTTCGTTAAATTTGGCATTTGTCATGCCCTTTCTTACATCATCTGATGACATACATCCCTCGTTAATAAGCATTAAAATCAATCAAATCGTATTGAACAAGCCCTTCCCAAGACGGTATAGAGTTTGCTGGTTGCATGACGCAGGCTAAAACCATCATGTCATATTGATCTTTGTAGTATTGCTGAGTCGAGTCCAATGAACTCATTTTTGAATATTTTTGCCCACTAAAGATTGAAGAGGCATTTGCGGCGTCTTTTCTATTAGTCGAAACCGCCTTTAATATGTATTCAACATAGTCAGTCGAAAGACCTATGTTTTTGGCATGCTGGAGAGCAGATACAAGGTATTTTTCATCTTTAGTTGAAAGGTATCCATATGTATCTCCAGTAACGCCCATGTACTGCTCGCATGCCGTTTGGACCGACATTTTTCCTTTAGCTGGCTTACGATGTGCTGGTTTAGTTTCCTTTTCTGGAGGTGCAGCTGGTGGAGGAGCATTAGGATCTTCTGTGGTTATATTTTTTACGTCGAGTAGAAGTGGCGTATGTTCTTCTGCCTTTGTGGAGTAAAACAGATGCCCTATTGCAAACACCTCTTTGCCTTCGAATGCTTTGGCTTGGTCATTTTCAACCGCTAACTGAATCTTGGTTTTATCACCATCTGGGGCGTTCTTTGCGCAGACTTCTTCGTTTTTGGCTTCAGTAAAGAGAACCCACTTTGGACCTGGCGCGGCTCCCGTATACGTCACTTGCCTTAAGACTCCGTGAATTGCCAAATAATCACCTGGAGACATACACTCAGCTTGCGCAGCGGCGGACAAACAAATCCCTAACACCCCAGCAATGAGAGGAGTTTTCAAATTGAAATCCTGTTTTGTAAATTTTCGTAATATGAAGGTATCAGACACAAGATAGCGAAATTTTGATCTAACTCACTGAAATTACATTACCATTTTTAGAAAACAGCCTATATATTCACCAAAATACCACTAAAAACAGATAATACTAAATAATTTCTTTGTTTATCCCCGCATTTAATGTACTGTTTTTAGGCTGATGTGTTGACGCCTGCTGGTGGTTCAGAGTAAGGTTTCGTTGTTGCAGCAAAATCTGTGACCGGGTGTGGAAACCCGAATCGTTTACTAGAGGGCACAACACGCGCCTGCGTGTTTTTTTGTGCCTATGCCTAACCGCATCAATATTATGGTGGGGCGTATAGGGCCGACTTCGGTCGGGCCGGGTTCTCTAGTGACCGGTTTTCCACCCCTGTACGTCTCACCACCAGCGGTTGTGGAAAACCCAGTGGTGATTACTTTCATCACTAGAGAGGTTGCCACTATGGCTACGATCCCTACCCCGTCTCACCCTCAGTTCATCTGGCGATTCTATTCCTGCCAGAAACGCTACTGCTACATCGTCATTGCACCTAACGAACCTGAAGCTCGTTCCAAGCTTCCTGACGCTCCGTGTGTGTTTGTTGCCCGGTTCCCTTCTGACTGCGCCACTATCTCCTACTGGAGGGCGCGCTCATGAACCAGTCTCTATTAACAAACTCGGAAATCCGGTCAGCAGTTGCAAAGCTCCACATCAGCGAACCTGGTGGCACCACAGTTCTGGCCAACCACTTCATGATAACGAAAAGCCTTTATGCACGTCCTAACAAACAGGCCTTACATCGCCAACTGGAAAACGAGATCGTTGCATTTATGGCATATGAAGAGCACAAGAAAAATCAGGGGAAAGAGATGGTACGCATGACAACAGAAATTGCAGCACCGGTAATTTGCGAGGTAGAGATCACTACGGATAGTGAGGGACGTTTTAACCTTAATGCTTTGCACAAAGCTAGCGGCTTAGGTAATCACAAAAAGCCCAGTGAGTGGTTGCGTTCAAAACAAGCAAGAGAATTGGTCAAGGAACTTGAATCTAATTTATCAAAAAATAGCCAGAGCGGGAATTCCCGCCCTGCTCAAAAAACAATCATGATTATTAATGGAGGCACTGCGCCAGGCACCTTCGCCCATGAACTCCTCGCCATCGAGTACGCCGGTTGGATCTCACCGGCTTTCCGGCTGCAGGTGAATCAGACGTTCCTGGACTACCGCACCGGCAAGCTGATGCGACCGGCTGCCGAACGTGCCGATTCAACCACACAGGACTTACTGGCTATGCGCGTTCTCGATCTTTCTCAGGAGCTGCTCAATGAAGTTCGGGAGAATCGCCGCTTACGTGCTGAACAAACTCACCCCACATATCAGCAGTCGACTAATTATTCCTTGTCAGATCATGAACTGCTGCGCGAACGTGATGAGCTGGCCGAACGTCTGGGCCAAAGCCGTAACTACGCTACTATCGAGGCTGTTGAGCGCCGGTTAGAGCGTGAATTCGGATGGCACCGGCTGCGCAACTGGTGCCTCAGGAATAACGTAGAGCCTCTGGTGCTGCCTAAATTTCAGTGTGTGAACGCATGGCCGCGCGGCGCGTGGATGGCGATGTATGGGGTAGATCTGGAACAACTCTTTGGGTAAGAAATTTAGCAGAGTGCAAAGATGCACTCTGCTTCTTTAACGCCTGCTATCACAAGGTTTCAGGTGAACACACCAGAAATTTAAGGTGGGCAGTTTCATAAAAGGTGTACAGTTTCATAAATCTTCAAATCCTTTTCGTGAAAAGGTGGGTATCTTCATAAACAGAGCCATACCTCTGAGAAAAGGTGACCACTTTCATAAAGAAGTGACCTTGTAACTTACATATATTGAGCTGTTTTCAACCAAGGTGACCACGTAACAACCAAAAAGGTGCGTGGTTTCATAAGTGGATATAAACACAGTTATGAAAGTGGTCACCTTTGTCGTGTTTTTTATGAAAGTACCCACCAGCCACCAGAAAACCCCCCCATATTTTTATGAAACTGGTCACCTTTTTATGATTCTGCACACCCTAAACAAAAAAGGTGAGCACCCGTTATGAAAGTGCCCACCTTTTTTATGAATGTGACTACCTTTTCAGCCCAAAGAATGAATCAGCTATCCCTTTCTTTTTACTCGCCTTTTCCTTTCGGTGAATCCAATTTTAGGTTCGGCTTACGGGCAAGTATAGTGAACTGAATTTCGCGCCCCTTTTTCACTTCCTTGTACTCCAGATATCCGATCTTCTCCAAATCGGCCAAGGCCTTTCTGATGGTCTGGTTCTGTGTCTTCACCGGAGAATCCAACAATAAGCGCTCACGGAAGCGTTTCATCGTCATAAACAAAGGGCCGGTATTCGATGGCAGACTTTCCAGATAGATGTACAGCGCCTGGGCGGCTTCTTTACGGGAGAGGTTAGACAGGGGTTTAAGGCTAAGCAGAATTTTATGGTCCCAGCGATATAGCTCCCAGAGATCCTTATCACCCACCAGCTCTACAACATCCTCATTTTCATCAAGCTTTGCCTTCTGGACCAAGTGGCTAACCATATTTTTTGTGCCATCTTTACTGGTAAAGCCAAGTGTGACGCTCGCGATATTAAAAAGTGATTCCTTCAGCCTGGTGCGGGCGCGCCCATTAAGGTCGGTCGGACGCAGGCCGCACATGCGACCGAACTCTGAAAATGAAAGGGTAATCTTCTCGCTTTCGAAGCCGTATTTAGAGAAAGCTGATACTATGCCTATCCAGGCTTTAAAATCAGTGGACATATTGAGCTTCGCGCCCTGTATGCGGATCTTCGTGTAGCCCTCGCGGCGGGCGATTTCCAGCGTCGATAGCTCTTCTGAAGCATCAATCATGAAGTCCCGCTTACCGCGTTCCTTGGGCGCGACCGGCGTGAACACGCTCAGGCGCAATAATGCCCTTGGTTGAACGCTTTTATCATCGCTTGGCACCAGCATGTAGTCTTTACCAGTTTCACGGTGAACCACGAACGGATGTTCAGGGTTTAAGCTATCATCTGTCTGATTTTCAGTCGGTTCCATCGTCTACACTCAGATTTTCCCGCTTACACACCTGTTGATAACAATGTGCATAAACGGTGATTAAAATTTTCATCATTCGCAAACAAAAGCAAAGGATGTTTTTGATTTTTAATGAGTATTCTAAGTTACTCACAAGTCTGTGGATAAAATCACAAAAAATTATGAAAGTGTCCACCCTTGAGTTATGAAAGTGTCCACCAAAATTATGAAACTGTCCACTATTTTTATGAAAGTACCCACTTTTTTTATGAAAGTAGTCACCCGAAGTGCTGTTTTCGTTTTTTAAATCATGGGTTTACAGGCGCGGTGATCTTTATTGATCTGTATATTGATCTATATATTGATCTAAAAGACTATGATCTACGGTGTGGATAATAATAAAAGGGCACCCCGAAGAGTGCCGTATGTTTTAGGCTACCTGAGCCAGCTTACCGCCAAAGCGTTCAAAAGCCGAAAGTAAAACCTCAATCTTATGCTCACACTGCCCGTAACCCGCGCCTGGGAAGCTTGCCCAGATGTTAGAACATTTCTCAATGGCACGGCTAATGTAACCGTCCTCGATGTCCTGTACGGCGCGACGCTCCTTCAGCAGTTGCATACAAAGCTTGTCCTGGCTCTCCGGACTGAAATCTTTCAGGCCCAATTGTTCTTTGTAAGTCGGCCAGAATTTATAGAGCACCTGATAACCGCCGGAAGCAGTCGATCTCTGCCCTGCCTTGTTAAACACCTTGCCCGGACGCCCGTTGGCAAATGGATGATCGCTATAGTCAGTAAAGACCTCAGGTTTGCCATCGCTGCCGGTAACAATCACGTCATAGCCTTCGTTCGTTGTAAGTGGATGCTCCAGCGTACCTTCAGAGAAACGGATTGTTTTCATAAAAGCTTGGATGTTCGGATTCATGTCTACTCCAGATGTAACTTATGGAAAAATGGAAGCAGACAAGTCAGTAGTAATCTCACAAGGACGCCGAGAGGTGTCCTTTTTCTTTTGATGGATGCTACAGAAAGTTACATCCTGGCGGGGAGAAAAAAACAGGCGATCAAACGCCGCCTGCCATCAATCATCAAGATACAGCGTCGCTCTGAAATTCTTCACGGCTCTGTTGAAGCTCCGCTTCCATTTCTTCATACCAAGTATCTGGCACGCCAGTGGCTGTTACAGCTGTCAGTGCGAAAACGCGTAGCATCTCGTAAGGGGCGCATAACGCACCATCGATCGGGTAAATCCCCTGAGCGCTTCCCTCTGCAGTAGCTGTGATGATCCAAAACAGGTTGATAATGCTTCGAACATTAAAATCCCCGGAAACCTCGAAGTTACAAGGTTCAAGCGCTTCGTCACCTAAGAACGTGACAACCCCGCTGCGGCTGCCATCGGAAATCTGAATAGTAATCATCAGTGAGCCTCCTTCAGCACACCGGCCACAAACTCGATCAGACCGTCGTTATTGACCAGAGATATAGCCCCTGAATGCGGTTGAGCGAGATACTCAAAGCCTGAGGAAAAAACTTCGGTGAAGGTGGCTGAATTGATCGTCGTGCCCCCGTAAATTTTCCCGATGTAGGGAGAGGATAAATTATCGGCTATAGCGATCTCTTGGTCACCGTAAACACTGTTTTCATAGAATCCATTCAGTTTAGCTATTGCGTTGTTGTTACCCTGGGTGCGTTCGGCAAGGTAGACGCGAGCCATCATCAGATAGTCAGGATTCGAATACTCAAAATGATGCCCCACTTCATGCCAAAGCGTTTTCTTCCCGCCACGAGGGTTAAGCGAAATGGATTTATCACCTCTGTTGGCAAAAGAGCGGCCACGCAGAATGTTGATGGTTTTCAGTGTGCGAATGCGACCACGTGCGAGCTTAAAGACCTCTTTGAGATCTCGTTTGAAACTACCTTCAGCACCGCTATACACATCATATTCGTTGATTAATGCGCTGCTGATTTTGATACCGGCGAACCATTCCTCTGACTGTGCATCATCCACCTCAGAGGCATCCAAGAGCTCTTGACCGAGGAGTTCAACTTGCGGGATTACTTTCTTGATCGACGACTGGATCACATCTTTAAGCCATTCGGCACTATGGCTTGGCCCAGTGTTTATGAAATTGGCACAACCATCTTTCGCACCAGGGCTCCCGAAACCGAACTTGCCATTCAGTAACGCGGTACGAACTGCATCAGCTCGTTCACCGTAGAGGTTACGAACATTAACCCATTCCAGCGATGCCCCGTTTTTGCTATCAAGCATGCTTGCTACATCGGCCTTCGCCTCCTCAATTCGATCAGGCAACGACATAGATTGCAACAGTTCAGTCCCTGCAACTTTAGTCCGTTGGTACGCTTCAGGAGCCTCATCTGAGGTAAGCGTGAGCTTATTAGGTTCCTCGGTGCTAACGGCCATCATTCTGAAGATATTCATCATGCTGCCGTCCAACAAATCTTCGACGCGGGAATTAACCGCAGAGATCGCTGGGAACTTAAATTTAACGTTGTCGATCATGATTGGGTACAGAATGTCCCTCAGTATCTGTGCTGCAGCATCTTTTTCGCCGGAATCACTGGCATGTTTCCAGCCCAAGACTGCACTTCGAAGGCGGAAGAAATCCCCTGATACGAAAATAAATCGCCATATTTTCTGATTCTCGATCGCCAGTGGATGCACTTTTGCCGCTTCCCCTATTGCCTTCAGGAAATCGTACTTATCAATGCCGAGCACCTTTTTAGCGGCGGCATACGTTTTACCCAATACGGCGCTGGCGAGCGTTGTGAACGTGTTAATGTCGCTATCGCTTGCGTTGGTTTTGGTACACAGGTCAGAGAAACGGTTAACGATGAAGCGGAAGTCGCTGCCACTTACGGCTTCACGATCCCAAAAGCTGAGGATCGCTTCTGACAGGTCATCGACGTTGCTGCATGTGCCAATGATGGCTTTGGTTTTCTTGTCTGTTTTCGGGGCTTTAAGCGTGGTTTTTAACATAGATCCAGATCCAGCCGCCCGGATCGTTGGATCTTCCGGGCGGGTGTTGTCGTCAGGCGGCCTGTAAAGCGCTCTCGTTAATCCAAGTAAGTGCGCCTGCCTTGATATCATCGAAAGTCAGATAAACGCTCTGGAAGGGCTCCAGCGCTCTCAGAGTGGCAACAAAGTCCGTAGCGCTTTGTTTGTTGTATTCACCGGCGAGAAAATCAGTAACGATTTTTGGAACTCCGGGCTCCTCTTCTGGCTTGCCCGAAGTGCCATACCCCAGTTTGACTAACACATCGTCAATCTGATCACTGAGGTCCAGCAAAGCAATGCCGGTTGCCGATTTAGCTTTTCCCAACAACTCATCTAACTGGTCTGAAAGATCTAAACGTTCGAGAGCACTCAGTTTCATGCTGCCGCCCCTCCCTGAGCCACACGAGCCAGCAGATCAGATAGGTGTTGGACAGCCGTGTTAACCAGCTCTTCGTTTTCGTCGTAAATACCCGCAGCAGTGAGCGCGGCAATAGCTTCACGAACAGCACCGCGAGCATTACGGATCTCCACCAGATCCACGCTATCCAGTTCCGTGATGCCCTTCAGATAGTCAATGGCCTTTTGCGCTTGTGCATCAGCTTCTGGAGGGGTTTTATCTGGTTCTGGCTCAGTTTCGGTTAAAGCCGGTATCCCTTCACCGAAATCGATAGCTGTCTTCAGGCGTTCGACGTTGCGCTCCGTCGGATGAGCAGAAAGCTTCTCAGAGAGCTCTGAAAGCTCGTCAGAGCTAATATTCTTTGTATCTGCCCAATGAGCTACCTGATCTTCTGTATGGCCGGTACGGGCCGCTACTGCGGCAGCTGCAATCATGAACGGCGAAGGTTCATTCTCAACAGGAGGAACTGGCTTCTGCTTTCTTGCTTCAGCTTCACTTTTCGCTATCTCGATCTGTTTCTGCAGATCCTCGTTCAAATCCTCCTGCTTAGTGGCTTGGGAATTCAACGTATTGAGCTGTTGGGACAGACTAGTGACGCTTGCTTTGAGCTCATCACCACTATCGACCAGCGCGAGCTGCTGCTCCAGCTTATCGCCCTGCTCCTGAAGCACTGCGATCTCATTTTTGACAGCGGCCTGGCGCGCCTGCGCCTTCTGAAATTTTGCGGTATTTCGCTCAATCAGGTTGGACAGCGCCATCGTTACCTGTTTCAGCGAAATATCACGACCGTTCGCCGGTGACACAACATTGGTTACATCACGCTTATTAAGCAGAAAACGAAATGCTACAAGCGTATCAGTGGCGGTTATCGTTCCAACGTTCCCGCTTGGGCTGTGGAAAATTAGTGTGATGCTCTGGCCGTCGGATAAAGGGATTTGAGCTGGCATAACAGCAACTCCCTGAACCTTACGAGCGCGACCGATATTAGCGCCACCAATCGACTTGGTGCCGTCCTCCACTTCTCCTGCCGTGTCATTACCAGCGGTAATCCCGGTACCGTTAAGAGACTGATTTAAAGCTCTTACGAATGCTCGCATTGTGGCTGCCAGGCGCGAACGCGTGGACGTTATGGCTTCGAGCATCAAATCTTCTTCCGGAAGCGCCGGAACATCGTAAAAATAGGTGCTGGTAAATTCTTCGAGCGATAGCGATTCCAGCATAAAGTGTTCGCCTTCATCGGAATGCAAGTCCTGGAATATCTGGTCCGTGATTTGAATGGCGGGCAAGTCCTGGCGGCTGGAAAGAATAAATCCTGAGTTGCGGTTTATGGTCTTAAGCATCTGGGGCTCCCAGTTTATTGAGCTGATCCTGAAGTTGGACGGTAACTGCCTTAGCCGTCGCCAGGCGTGTCTGTGCGTCCTCGACGCGCCGGGAGAGGTCTGATTTTTGCTTCGTAACGGTATCTACTGTTTGCTGAAGGCTGTTTACGTTCTTAGTGAGTTCATCCCGGCGGTCTTTTGCTTCTTTGAGCCGCTGAACATTGGACTTTACTGCTGGCCGAGTGCTGGATGTATCAATGACGCGCTTTGCTTTTTTTGCGAGGCTGTCACTAAATTTTTTCGCGTTCTGCTTAACCGTTGTAGCGAGGCTATCGGCAATTTTAGAGAACGTATCTGCATGCACAGCAGGAATTGGTTTGCCGTTTAATTTAAAGCCAGAAAAGTCCCCGGAGTCGTTGATCTCGGCCTGCAGCTCTTGCCCGTCAACGAAACGTAGTGATGCGGTTTTCACACTGAGGCCATTTTTTTTGGATGCTCTGTTACTGGCCGTAACGTTCTCAACGGTAAGACCTGATTTTTTAAGGGCGTCGATAAATGGCTTCAGGCCTTTCTCAGTTACCTGGTCAAAATTAACCTGAGCATAATTTTTGCCATTCTTGGAACTCAAACTGTTAGAGGCTGGCATTAGTTCGCACTCCCAAGGTTAATTTCAAACACTTTCTGAGCATCAAGTTGCAGGGGAAATATTCGGTAAAGTGGGTTGTAGAATGAATCACCATGTAGAATTTTCACATTGATTATCCACTGCCCCGACGGAAGGATAAGACGATCGAGAGGGATATCGAGATACTCGCAGTTCTCTCCCTTAGAGGCGTGTTCAAGAGTACGCCGGTTGAAGGCGACAACAGTTGTCGGGCATCGCTTATCTCTGAGGGTAAACTCGATAGTCGCACCAACCAGTCGAGATGATTTAACGTTAAAGTAAACAGGAACGCGCAGATGCCCTTGCTCTACTTTGTGATCGCCGACGCAGAGGTTTTTTACCGTCGCGCGTTGTAATGCCCAGCGGTCGGCAGCCATCGTGATGCTGGCTCCCGCGACCAAAATCCAAGCAAACATTATTTGCCTCCCTTGGTGAAGATTTGAGTGATTATTCTTGCAACAGATTCGGTGTTTATCTTTCTGGCCATGTGGACGACCTCATAACCATTGTTGCTGGAGAGCAGAACGGAAAAGTAGATAATTGGCTCATCGAATTTCTGGTGCCGCCCAACGTAATAGGCCATTAGCCCTGCTGTTACCGCATATGAGATCGTCGTCAGAAAATCTAAGACTGTTCCCTTAACCTTCCCCTCTCTCAGTTCCATCAGGAAAACTCCTGTCCCGCTGAGGATGGAAAGGCCGACGGCGATGGCTATCGGCAAGATGTTGTTGCTGATCAGCACCTCGGACCTCGTTTCAAGTTTTTACGGGGTCCGAGTGTATTGAAAGTTACATTTGGAGGGAGGGGGGAATCTTCACTTGGGTGCCTTCTTACTCCAGAGCCTTCTCCCAGAAGGTCTTTTCGTTGTGATAATGCTCATCCGCCAATTCAGTGAGTTGCTCACTGAATTCTTCCATTCGTGCGGCCGGAAATTTTCTATATAGGGTTGATATGCCGACATCAAAAATGATGGCCACCTGGTTGCGGGACATACCGTCGAGGATGAGTCTGCCCATTTGAGCCCATTGCGCCTCAGAGTATTTGGGGCGACGCCCTCCAATCCGTCCCTGCTTACGTGCAATCGCCAAGCCTGCTCTTGTCCTCTCAACGATCAAATCACGTTCCATTTCAGCAAGGGCTGACATTATGTGGAAAGTAAAACGGCCCATTGATGTGGATGTATTAATGCCTTCAGTCAGTGACAAAAACTGGATATTGTCTCTCTTGAATCTTTGCAGCAGGTCAGCGAGATTTATTAGCGAGCGCCCTAACCTGTCCAATTTCCAGACAACGACGGTATCTCCGTGTCGTATTTTTTTAAGTAGTTTATTTAGGCCAGGCCTTTTCGCCTTAGTTCCGGTCATTTTATCTTCAAAAATTAGCTCACAATTTGCTCGTTCAATTGCTTCACGTTTTAACTCCGGGTTTTGCTCAATTGTTGACACCCTGACATAGCCAATTCGCATAAATTTCAACCTATTTTTGGTCTCTGAAAAGTAGGCAAATTGTAACGCGTAGTTTTGATCGAATTATTAAAAATGTTCGTTTAGGAGAAGCCGCGAAAAGGAATGTCGGTTCTGGCACTAATCAAATCCCTGATATGTCTTTTTTTGCCTCATCAAGAGGAGGTAATGGATACTTTTCTTTACCTGATGGCACTATCGTACAATATGGAAGTGCTACAACAGTCAGAAATAATGAAGTTGGAGTCGTAACTTTGCCATTCTCATTCCCTGTAAGGTTTTCTCAGGTTTTGATAACCCACGACGATGCTTCAACTACAGGTGCAATTGCTTTTGGATCTGCCACTCCGAAAACTGTTTCAACGTTTCAGGTGGTTGTACAGAAGCTTAATTTTAATACCTCCACAGGTGCAGTCACCTTAAGAACCGAAGCTTCACCGTGTTACGTTCGTTATATCGCAATTGGGAGTTAATTTCATGCAAAACAAATATAGCCCATCGTTAAATAATTTTTTCTAGCTTGTTTTATGCGTCGTTATAAACAAGCTGGCACATTACCTAGTGACTCAATAGATATTCCTGATGAAATGTTTAATAAATACGCGGGAGATCCGCCTGAAGGGATGATGAGAGTGGCGGGTAAAGATGGATTACCCACCTGGACGGAAATTATTTACTCGTCATAATATTTTCTGGGTTGAACGCATCGCTATAATTAGCTTATATCGATGGCGTTGAGGGCCACTCCGGGTCTGTTGTATCAACGCGCATCAGCAGAACCCGGTATTTTTTCCATTCAGTAAGCGCGGCGGTTTCTTCTTCCGTCGAAATACCTGCATCAACTGAATCTTGTCGCCATGCTATTTCTGAATCTGCAATAGCGCGTAGTGCTGATCTTTTATCTTCGTTTGCAGCAATAATTTCATCTTGAGTTGGGGCTGGTATGTCTATCCATAAAGGAAAACCATCATCACCAGCCACACGGCACTTACCAGGGGGCGGGGTCTCAGAATATTCGTTAAAAATAGCCTGTTCAATTTCGACAACATCAGACGGCATGCCAGAATCATTGAAGCCAGAAATATAAAATCCATTATTGCTAGGACTATAAAAATACATATTAATACCCCACTACATAAACAATGCAAGATTCTCTTGTTGGTGTGCCATTTCTAATCTTTGTTGAAGTTAGCGTTCGAACATCGTAGCACTCGCCCCACCATGTCACCCCTGAACTTCCTCCTATTGTTGAAGCTGTCAGCTCTCCACAAAATACACCAATAACCTTGTTGGGAAATGCCAATGGATAGTTAGCGACAGCCACCCCTGTAGCGTCAGCCTCAGCCGAGTTGAACCACTGTTCAATTAACCCTGAAGGATTTTTTTGAACAAGATATGAGCCAGTTTTAATCGAATAGAAGGAGCCCATATCTGGAATCTGGTTTGTGCCAGTCCCGACATTCCTTTTGGCGGCTTCTCCCAAACGAAGGTATTCGAGAAGCTCTGCAACAGTCTTTCCAGAGAGTTCAGAGAGAGTTGTATCAAGTGGTTGTTTCTTCGCCAACCCTTCTTTTACGCCTTTTGGTGTGATGGCAACGTCCTCTGCATCACTCTCGTAATCGTTCGACAAATTGATGCCCAACGTGACCAATTTTCGATTGGTCACATCGATCATATCGTCAGTGATCTCGGTCGCCCCCGCAGGTATTTTGACGGTGCAAAGTTCCAGCTGGTTCTCGTTGAGTAAAGCGCCCTCCTCCAGGAGTTTGATTTCAGCAGCTTGGATCGCGGAATTAGCGTTAACTTGATACGTCTCCTGGCCTACAACATAAGTTGCTTCCAGAACGACAATAGAGGTTTTCCCGGCGGTCAGTGACAGTGATACACCGGCTTGTTGGCGGACAGTGAGTTGGTAATATTTATCGATATTAATCGACGCGGTACCGCCCTCTGAATCCGACGTGATTTGCAGAGTAAGCCCACCAGCTGGCGATGGTGTGAAGCCACCGTAAATGCCAGGGTTGACGATCCCTCTGAATTTCCTGTTAAGCGCCCCGGAGCTGTATGGCTCACGGAACTGTACATCGCTCACCAGAGCCAAAGTTGTTGGATCAGGGAACGATTTAGCAGCAGAAACTACAACGTCAGCAACCATTAGCCCACCATCGTGTTGATATCGGTGACAGTGACATAGGATTTACCGAGGTAAAGGCTGTCCTGTTGGCAACACATAACAAGACATGCTTTACCCAGGTTGTCGCAGACCACCAGAGTGTTAAAAGGATAGCTGACGTTCTCTTCCAGCTTTGAGGAGTCCAGTTCGGCACGCAGCGTGATTATTCCCGAATCGTAAGACGGGGTGAATTTTTTGTTCGAGTTGCCGCTTGGATCGTCTTCACTGGTCGATGTTGCTACCTGAGAAGTGAGATCGGACAGCTCAAAGTCTGCCGGGATATCGGCGATGTCATATATCCCTGTCGGATTATTCGTGACGAGATTTGACGTGCCAAAGACGGCAGATGTCAGCTCGAAACGTTCTCCAATGCCTATGGACGATTCCGCACGGCGTTGGTAGTAATAATCCAGCAGTTTGACCTTGGATAATTGGTCAGAAACATTCATTCAGAGCAGCTTCCTCATAGATAGCCCCGGCGTTAGGTTGGGCCAACGCCGGGGGATTTTGATTCCTGCCATGAGTCTACTGAAAGTTACATTTGGCCTGGGTGCGGTTTTTAATCCTCCTCGGTTAATTCGTCAGGAGTCGTATCGAGCACGTGGCCATCGTGAGTGGTTCGGTCATATACCGGCGTGATATCTGCCCAGTCCGGGTCTATCGCCTTGCCTTCAGCAACACCACTCAGTTGAATTTGTTGCTCAATGGCTACGCCATCCCCACCCTCTTCGGCAGTCCATTTCTCCGGAACGACATCGATGCTGACGTGATGGCCAGAATCCTCAATATCGCGGATTTTGCTTCGAACATTGGTATCTGGAACTTCAAAGTCGAGACCATAATGCTCATCGAGGATGGCGCCATCATGCCCGGTGCGATCAAAGCGTCTAATGCCACCAGGAACCGAAGATGTTGATTCGGCCAGCAGCGGTGTCATTTCTGAACCTATGCTGGTCAGCACCGGCACGTCGACATGTTCACTACCAGCGTAAGTTGCTTCTGAAGTTGCGTAAGCGTGCCATGCGATCTCTCTTGCTTCATCGACCTGAAGCTTAAGCATCAGCTGCATGTCATCAAAAACAATGTGTAACGGCAGCAGCGGCTGAACAACCTGCTTGAATTTTGCCAGAGCTATCTCGGTTAGCTCTTCAGTGGTCTTTGCCTCGCCGTAAATCAGGATCAACTTCTGGAGGTCAATGATCGAGACGCTTATCACGCCTCTACTGGTGAGAAAGAGCTCGCCAAAGGCCGCCCCAATCGATTCCAGGTTATTCTCAGCAATTAGCTGCGTGCAATAGGGATATTTTTCGAGGTCCACCGGCGCATATAACGGCTGCCAGGTAATAGGGATGCCGTTAAACTCGCGATAGAACGTCTGGGTTATAGGCTGCGACGTGCCTTTAAAGTGAATTTCGTCCAGACGCTGCTGCAGCAACATAGGTTTGCTGGAGGCATCCGATACACGGATGGTGAAGAATTTCCCCATCTCCGCTATGCGGGTATCAAGATCCTCATCAGCCATGGTGAAAAATGATTTTCTGGCTGAAATACGCGAGAGAATGGGCTCTACTGCCACCTCAAAAATATCTTGAATGATGTCGGCGAGGCTACTGTACATTTCCGACAAACGCTTAGAGGGCGTGAGCTGGTTTCTGAACCAACCGCTTTGCATTAGTTATCCTCCGGAGCCGGGAAAGTCGAGCCTTCGACATCCAGGTAAACGAAATCATTGAACCCGTTGGAGTCCTGCATATCGTTTACCTCGATCTCGAATTTAGTGAAGTAGCCCTGCTGGTCGATGAAGGACCAAAGATCCTTAACCTTAATGAGCTCGTAGCTGCCGAGATCGTCAGGGTCGAAGTATTTTGAATCCTTGCCAAAACGCTCCTCCAGAGCAGTTTTTAGCTCGCAGAGAACGACGGAAAGCGTCAGGCTTTTGGGTATCGTACCGGTAAGCGTGATGGTAAATGGTTTCTCGGCGGCATCGACGTAGACATAGCGCTTATTTAGAGGGTTAGGAACGTTTTGCAGCGTCGTCATTATCAGCTCTTTGAGCTCGGCCTGTGTTTTCCCAGGGAACCAGCCGGAGATAAAGATCCGATTAATGAAACTTACGTCTGAATGACCGGCGAGCTTTTCCTGTTGCTCTTCACCCCATGCGGCCAGCCAGGTTGTCGCTGGAAGGTTACGCTTCAGATAATACGTATAGTCTTCTGACCAGCACACCTGGTTATCGTAAGACAGGTAGTACATGGCGCGGTTTCGGGTTGCTTCGATCGATTCGATATCGGTCCCGCCGGTGATCGAGGTGTCTGTCTTCGCAGTGATGTAATCAGCTAAATACGCATAATCATTGGATGGCGTTAAGTCCTGGTTCGCCAGCAGCGTCGTATCGCCATTACTGCACCAGACACGTAGTTTTATCGTTGCACCAGACGGAGGGATCATCCCGATAGTCCCGTCGCCAAATCGTATGCCTAATTGGTCAGTTGGCTTATAGAACTCCACGTAGACTTTGCTGGTCGAGGTGGCCATGCGGAACTGAGTGCTTTTGGTCCACTGAGTTTCAATGTCATTGATGGTCATCAGAACATCAACCTTGTAGCAGACCTCTGTCAGCGCACGGCTGAGGAGCACGGAATAGAACGGCTGCTCGCCGGTGACGGTCGTAGTGATTTCGACAATCTCCATTTGAGTTAGTCCAACCGTCGCAGTTCCCTCTACCGGTACCGTCACAACATCATCGGTAAGGTATGGATACTGGTCGTCTGATAAGAATGTCGTGTACTGTGGCAAGGACATCGTTTGAGTTGACGTATTGGTAAGGATCGCCCTTCCCTTGCTGGGTGTTACGCGAGAACCAACATAACTTCGGTCCTCTGATGCGGCCAGGATGCTGCCTCGTTTGGTCGCGGTAGAGATAAACCCTTCCATGAGTGCAGCAGATGCGAATTGCTGACAGCGGTAAACCATTTGAGAGATAAACGTGGCCAGCATCGTGACGAACTGTGAACCAGCAAACTGGGACCACCAGCTGTTGCCCTCGATGAGCTTGGTCAGCTTATCTTTGATTGCGGTAAGGTCGAGTACTGCCATTAATTTGATACTCCTGATGTTATCGTGCCTTCGGGAATGCGGATGGTGATAACTCCGAGGTCAAACTCTTGACCGGCGAAAGATACCCCTTTGATTTTGAGTGAGGGAACATCTTCAGAGAGCTTCTGCAATAGCCGACTTTCTATAGCCACCTGAACGCGATCAGAACCGATGGGATCGTGTTTAAACTCGGAAAGAATATTTCCCCATGCAGGAAGTCCATAGACCGAGCCCACCGGCGTATCTATCCACTCTTTTAAAGCTGCTGCCTTTGCTTCGAGCTCGGTGTTGTATGTGCGCAATCCGGTTGACGTGAGCGACATTAAGTAGTCGATTTCGTTATTCATTGTTTACCCTGAACGGTAATGTGAAGCGCCAGTTCTGGCGCGGGCCAGCTAAGTTCTTGAGTGATTGTATGGATAGTTACTTTTGAGCGTGGAAATTAAATGAATGGTTGCAGCGGAAACGGTAAAGAAGTTGAGGAAGTTGCATTGCTTGGTTACTTCGCCCTCGATCCGCCAGAGTGGGTGGAAATCACTTCCCTTTCGTCTGCTGTCGGGCTAAACATTTTTGAATAACTGCATAGGTAAAAAAGGGCCTCAAAGAAGCCCATATGACTATTACCCAGTTTTGAATCCCGGCTTGCCGTTAGCAGCGCGCCAGACCTTGATTGTTTCGATAATCCCTTTTGTAGAATTATCTGCTCCAGGTTTTGGACGATAAATTAGGTCCCATTTATCTGGGTGCTCAATCAGCTGACCAAATTCATACATAGCAGAGCTATGATCTGCCTCCGATGGAAAGTCAACATTCCTTATCCTATTGATAAAGTCTATGAACTCACTTTCAGTATAATATTCTAGCTTTTTATCAGCCATATTACTTACCTTTATGAATTTCAATATGTCGTTTCGAAGTAACAGCATTCAGATTATCTTGGTCATAAATCTCGCTATTTTCTGAAATAGGTTGTTTATGATGTAACTCAACTTTTACTCTTTTTCCGACTGATACTTGAATACTTACAGTCGGTAAATATCCTTTCTTCATTAGTTAATTTCATCTGGATGAAACTGCTTGCTCAAAGTTGGGTTTGCAGCCACTGCTTTCCATAACGCCCGGCGGAACGAATCAAACCTACTGAATGATATACCACGTAGCTTGTCAGCGATCTTGCTTGGGATAGGTGCACTCTGCCCAATACTCGCACTGCCAAACCGACTAACAATGCTGAACAAATCGGCAAATCCAGCATCATCAGCGTTGAAAGCACCACTCGTCAATTTAGCTAAGAATTAAAATGACTTACTCCCCATCCTAAAGGGTGGGGAGCTTAAGGGTTATAACCCGACTAAACTTATATTTTCCACTAATTAAATTCCTCGTTAGAGGATAGAAATTAGCGCTTAACTAGTTAGTCTTAAAACCAGGTTTACCATTTGCAGTTCGCCACGCTTTTACCGTTTTAGTAACACCAATGGGAGAGTTATCAGCACCAGGTTCTGGGTGATAGATTAGATCCCATCCATCTGGGTGTTCAGTTAACCTTCCGAATTCATAAATTGCATTATCATGCTCTTCTTCTGTTGGAAAATCAGCTTTCTTAATCTTATCGACGAAAGCGATGAATTCGGCTTCTGTAAAGTCTTCGAATTTTTTCTGGTCCATTTTATTTTCCCTTATGAATTTCGATGTGACGTTTTGGAGTCAATGCATTGAGATTATCCATATTATATACATCTCCACCTTCCGAAATGGCCTTATTATGATGTAGCTCTACTTTTACACGTTTACCAACAGAATCCCTAAATTTAACTGTCGGTGCACGACCTAATTTCATGCGAACTAAATCATCGGCACTAAACTGCTTACTCAAAGTAGGATCATCAGCCACTGCTTTCCATAACGCCCGACGGAAGGAATCAAAGCTACTGAATGATTTACCTCGTAGCTTGTCAGCGATCTGACTTGGGATAGGGGCACCGTTATTAACACCAGCGCTACCTAGCCAGTTATCCCCTACCTGTTGACCTTTCCCCGTTGCTTGTCCCGGTAAATTACGTGGACTACGAAACATAATATACAGGGGTTTTAATCCCGATCCATCCGGGAACACCAGAATGATATCCCGGAAATCTGGATCATCTGCCGCCGGGGATACTGTTGTTTTTAACGTCTCAGGTGCCGAAGATTGATCGCCGGTGTGGAGAATAACTTCTGGAAGGGGTACCGGACCTTCTAGAACAAGCTGACCGTTAACACCCGGAGCATTTGCTGGACTGATTAAAATGGTCTGAGCTGGGGCTCCTGGCATTGCTGGCAGAGCGTAGCTATAGTATCCGGTTGATTTGTCTACAACAGCCCGCACGACAGGAACCTTACCTGGCACCGGTGTACGGACTAGCTGTGCTTCAAGTGTACCGTTATCTTGCAATACCAACTGGCCACGGATAGGCATATCCACGGTTGCATGAGTGTCAGCAGCTTTATTCAGTTGTGAAATCGCCGGAAGAGAAAGTGCGTCCGTTGGTATCAACGCACTAATATCGCGGCCGGGCACTTGGTCACTACCTTTACCAACATCAGGAGAATATAGAAGGCCACCAATTGTGGCAGCGACAGGTCCGGCAAGGCTTGCTGTTGCGATACCACGCAGTTCAGCCAGCGCCGCACTCATAGCAGACCAGACTGATGCCGCCAGCTTACTATCAAGTGCAATCCCACCAACAGAAGCTACAGACCAGTTGAGTGGTGCACTTCCTACAGGGGTACCTGTTGCCACGCCTCGAACGGACTGAATGCCTGATGTTTTCAGCCTGTCAGCAACTGCCTGACGGTCCTGAAGAGCTTTAGCTTTTGCAGCAGCAGCACGCGCATCATCTGCTGCTTTTTTCGCTGCCGCAGCGGCAGCTTCTGCTTCCTGTCGTTTTTTCGTCGCAGCAGCTAGAGCCGCATCGGCTGCTGTTTTCTGTTTTTTAGCATTTTGCAGCGCAGTATTTGCCTGAACGAGTTGCTTATTCAGACTGTCACGACTTGTGGTCGCTGTGCTGATTTCTGTCTGCTTGGTCTTAATACTGTTCTTGGTAGTTGTCAGAAAACCTTGTGCGTTAAAAAACAGGCGATCCTGACCTGGCACATTTGCATACTGAAGAGTTGCTTTAACCTGATCTTCTGCTTTCTTCAACTGGATGTTCAGTGCTGCCAGTTCTGACTGTTTTGTCTTTAAGGACTGATTTGCTGTGTTAACTTTGGCGGTCAGGGTATTCACATTTCCCTGAGCAGCCACAACTGCCGCTTGTGCAGTCTCAATGCTTTTCTTTGCATCAAATTCTGCCTTAGTCATACCAGAAGCCAGTGCTTTCGCTTCTTCCTCTTTCAGTGCCCGTGCGGCCGCTTCCGCTTTAGCTTTCGCAGCAGCATCTTGGCGTTGTTTAACTCCTTGGTTCCAGGCTTGTGTCAACTCTGGCACTTCCCGATCTTGGGAATATTTAACTGTACGGGTACCGTGACCGTAGGTTCCATCCGTTGTGGTGTCGTACCAGGTATAATTTTTCATGACCTTCCCGCCACTCAACCAGTACCCTTCGGGCATACTGCCCTGAAGAGTGCTCAGCACCAGGCCAAGAGAAGTTGTACTTAAGTAAGTAGCATTCTGTCCGAGGGTCGCAGAATTGCCAACATTTGGGATATTTTTATCGGTACGTTTAATACCTGTTTCAATATCGCCGACAGCAACTGGACCAACTGCTGTATTTACCCCCAAAACCAGCCCGCCAAGTCCTACCCGTTTAGCCTGATCGGCATTCAATCCACTAATGGAAATGCTTAGCGTACCGGAAGCTGAAACACTATTAATCTGTAATTTGGCCGCAGGATTGATGGCGATTGCAGCCAGTATCAGGTTATTGAGTTTTTGGCGAACATTCTTATCACTATTAATTTTATTAAGTTGCTCCTGTACAGGCGTGAGAGCTGCCGTTGAACCGGTGCTACTACCGCCAGAACTTGCGCCACCCCCGTTGCCTTGCATACCGCCACCAGGAGCTGGTTCAGAGCCTCTTTCTGAACTCCAACTAGTCCCGTCTCCGGAGCTACCACCATAGTTAAAACCAGGCATTTTTTTCTCCTTATTTTTGTTCTCTATTACAAATTCTCATGAGAAAACTGGTGTGCGGTTCATCGCTTCATGAACATCTGTTCGATGGTTATAAGAGGTGTTCCGTTACACCAACAACTGTATGCATATACAGTAAATTAATACTACGACTGAGATAACCTTATTGTCAATAATGTTTTTATTAATATAAAATGCATATTAATCAATAAATTAAGATCTATTCTAATCTTCATTACTGTGCAAAACTGCAAGGCGCAAGGCCTGCAAGAAGTGTGTAATTGAATATTTCAAACTCAGCATGAACAATCAAAAAGACTCCGTAGGGTCTTTTTGATTGTTGTCTTGTTAGTTTCGAGCTACCTCACTCATAGAGGCATCGTCAATGGTTAGCGGCACACTGGTTCGCGGCGCCGGTTGCGGGGTATTTGCCTTCGGTGTGTTATCCCCAGTTTTTTCTGCGGTGTCTTTGGTATGGCCAGCGATTTCATCAAGTCGTTTGAGGATCGACTCCCAGGTTTTGGTCAGGCTTTTTGGCAGCGTCATTTCGTTAGCAACGTTAACCGTTGATTTCATTTGGCTGGCGCTCATATCCTTAACTGCCAGTATTTTTGCCGGAATGGCCATGTTTGCAGGCTGTACTTTTTGCTTAGCCGGTTTGACTGATGTTGTAGCGACCGGCGGCGCGCCAGTTTGCATGGCATCTATTTCAGCTGCTGAGGCTTGATGGCGTAGCCCCTCGGCATTGGCGATCTTATCCCCGCCCCACTCATTGATTTTCTGGCTTATAAGCTCACCGCCAGGCACATCTTTGAGCCAGCTGTTATCTGTTGGAAGCTGAGCGCGGGAGTACATTGAACCTGACGCTGCAACGTGCGCCTGAGCTGCGGACTCTTTAGCTTCCTGAACTTTTTGTTGGCTCTGTGGTGATTTTCCTCGTTGTAAAGCATCCAACTCGGCTGTGGATACCTGGTGACGTTCTCCTTCGGCATTAGCAAGTTTATCGCCGCCGTTGTCATTGATTACCTTGCTTAGATATTCTCCACCTGGGATATCTTTAAATGCCTGGCTATCGGTCGGCAGTTTTGCTGATGTAAATCGCGCGTCATTACTGGCTTGAGCTGTTTGTTGTTGCTGTTGAGCCGTTGGTGTCTGTGCCTGCGAGGTTGCAGCTGGCGTCCCGGCTGTTGGCGTTTGTGTTGCTGGCAAAGCATCGTTACTTGCTCCCTTCGCATTGGTGTAGTTTATGGCGGTTGTCGGTGCTGCTGCACCTGCCGCCTGCATGGCAGCAATTACTTTAGGTGCGTATTCGCGGGTTTCTTTCGGGGCGGCTCCCATCCCTTTTTTCTGGATGTTGCCCTCTCCCCAGTTGTATGCAGAAAGCGCCAGGCCTACATCGCCGTTATAGCGTTTTACTAATCCGCCTAATTTCTTGGCCGCCGCTGCCGCCGATTTATCCGGATCGTAAACATCGTTTCCGATCAATCCATATTCAGTAGCTGTTTTAGGCATAAACTGAAACATGCCTTTTGCTCCAGCACCAGATACGGCCCCATTATTGCCTCCTGATTCTGTTGTCGCTACACCTCTCAGTAGTCCAGGTGGAAGCCCATATTGCTGTTCCAGAGACGCAAACTTACCCGCCATCGAGTCGAGTTGCATTCTTCCTGTTTCAGTAGGAACCGGAGTTTTGAAATCACCGACTTTTACGGGCCCATTATTCGGCTTACCCGTAATTGCTGTTGCTGCGGCAGATACACCTCCTGCCACGAGATTATTGATAGCCTCAATGGTATCTGAGGCTCCTTTTTTCACTGCCTCAATGAGGGTTTGATTTCGTTCGTCAGCCTTCTTATCGTTCCCTGTTATGCCGATCGCGTCGGTAACTGATTTTACGGAAGAGATTGAATCCCCTACCCCTTTGTCGATCAGCTTTGCGATGTCCGCCGTATTGAAGTCCAGCGCTTTGGCTACGCCATCCATGCCAAGCGCATTTGCGCCGGAAGATAACAGACCGGCTGCGCCTGATACCAAGCCCCCCATATCGAGTACGTTCGCCGTGGTATATTCTGCCTTTTGGCGAGCTGACACTTTGTCTGTGGATTTTAGACCGAACGCCTGCTGCTGCCCTTCGGTATCCATGTACCCAGTAACCGCATCGATGCCAGCACCGGCTATCTGACCAATTACCGGAATTGAACGAAGGGCTGTTTTACCTAGTGTTTTAGCTGTGAGTTTTGCGCCGCCTTCCAGAGCAATTTTTTCGCCTCCCTCCTCAGCTACTTTTAAAGCACCTTTCTCTACAGCCGTTGTTGCTTCTTTCTTCGCAACGGTTGAGGCTTCTTTACCTGCTACTTTCTCTGTTTTTGCTGCTGCCGTTGGTTTGTTAGCAGGTTTGGCCTTTGGCGTTTCTTCCGTAGGCTTAGCGGCTGGCTTTTCCTCAGGAGCTACTCTCTTTTCTTGTTCGCTCGGTTTGTTCTCTTTAGCAGCATCGCTTTCTTCTCCATCGAGGAGATCAGATGCCTGATACGCGCCATATCCAGCAGCAGCGACGCCAGCAGTG
This sequence comes from Pseudocitrobacter sp. RIT415, assembly GCF_003057695.2. Lineage (NCBI taxonomy): Bacteria > Pseudomonadati > Pseudomonadota > Gammaproteobacteria > Enterobacterales > Enterobacteriaceae > Pseudocitrobacter > Pseudocitrobacter sp. RIT415. The sequence continues at coordinate 39,530 of NZ_QBJC02000018.1, forward strand.
ATCTTCGCCCCTTTCGATTTAAAAAGGCGTTTGAGAAAGTTTCCCTTAGTGGGTTTTTTCGGCCCTTTTGGTTTCTTGGGTTTTTTCTTCTTATTTTTCCCCTTGCCGCTGTCTGGCAGGCTATCATCACCCATACCATCTAGAGCATCTTTCGCCCTCGATCCACCAGCTGTTGCAATCGCTTTAAGGAGAATAGCCTTCCCGAGTTTAAATGCCGTCGTCATGAGGGCACTGGCGATCGTTAATGGCAGTAGAAGAACCTTCCCTAAAAGTTTCCCTACAGCTTGAATAGGTTTTCTGAGGGCTTTGCCGAACATTGAGCCAATAGAACCCCAGAAGCCTTTACCGCCCCCTCCCCCACCTTGCTTATTAAGCAACTCATCGAGGCGATCGGTAATCTCCTTATTCCCCTCTTTAATCTGCTCGGTCTGGTGCTCAGTTGCATTGACCTGCTGTTTTTGGACCTGGCGCTCAATGACGTTCTTACTACCGTCTTTAGGTTTACGGGAAAAGGCGCGGCGAAGCATACCTGGTTTTTTGGTGCCGTCTTCGCCCTCCTCTCCTCCGAGAAAGTCCTTCATTTTATTTTTGGCATCGAGCGCGCCACTACCCATGCCTTTTGACATTGAGTAGACCTCATGGCCAGCCTTCCAGAACGAGCCACCAGCAGCGGTACCAGCTGCATTAGTAGAATCCGCTTCCATAGGATCGCCCAGCTCGGACATCATCTTCCCAACGCGGGTTAAAAGAGCGTTCTCCTTGCGAGAGTTTTCCTCCTGCTCTTTATCGTGGCGGCTCCGGTTGCGAGACTCTTTATCGTCATTAACCTTATCTTTTGATGTGAATCGTCCATTCTTATCGCGTGTTGCCTCCGGGCGGTTCGGTGTACGCAAAATTTTCAACGCATTTTCACTATCTTGTTTTAAATCTGTTTTATGGTTGTCCTTTGGTTGGTGTTGAATTACTTTGGTGAAATTCTGCGAATCATCAGGTTTCTGATTGTCGCTTGATTCGCTTATGGTTGTTTTATCGTTGATGTTATCGGGTTTAGTGCCCTCCGTTGATGTTGATTGCTCTTTGGTTGCTATATGTTTGTTGTTTGATTGTTTAGCGGCGTTTTTCCGGCGTTTCTTGTCCTGTTGGGCTTTTCTCTGCTTATTCAGAGCTACGCTGCGGGAAGTGTTGTCGTCTGACGGCTGCACATTGATTGCTGAACCGGCAGACGGTAACCCTTCAGTGAGGCCTTTTTCGATTCGTGACAGTACTGCGAGCTCTTTATTGCTTGCTACGTCGACGGAATCAATCACCTCTTTAAAGCCGGGCTTCTCTGGCTTATCACCGTTCATGGTGTCTCCTGGTGGTGTTTTTCGTACCAGAATCTTAAGGAATGTTCTCTTTCCCGTGTTAGATGAAAAAAACGCCTTGTTAAATTATTATTTTCACAAAATCGTAAAATCATAAATTGTTTAAATGATAATTTATGATGTTGTTATTGCCATTGAACGCCGCTATCATTGGTGAAAACGGGTTGATTTACATTGTTAATTCGATGGTTTGTGAGATTGCGAATTTGCGATTTTCACAAAATCGTAAAAGAGGGGCGTTATGATTATCCTTATAGGCTCACAGAAAGGTGGCGTTGGTAAATCCACGCTGGCAGTTAATATTGCAGGCTATCTCATCTCTCTGGGTAAGCGGGCAATCGTCATTGATGCTGACGACCAGCAGTCTGTGATGACGTGGTACAACAGTCGCGATGAATCACATGTATTCATTCCTGTTATATCCGCTGCCGGGAACGTCAAACAGACTTTGATTGAGCAAAACAAAAATTATGATTACGTAATTTGTGACAGCGCCGGACGTGATAGCAAAGAGTTGCGTACAGGCCTCACTGCGGCAGATATCTTCATTACCCCCATGCGCCCCTCTCAGATGGATCTTGATACCATCGCCCATCTGGCCGAAGTTTTTACTGAAGCCAAAGATTGGAATGAAAATGTTCGTGGCTACGTGATGTTAAACATGTGCCCAACGAATATGTTTATCAATGAAGCAAACGAAACAGCAAACGCACTTGCTGATTACCCAGAATTTAAGCTCATGGAGAGCCGCGTGTGTGACCGAAAGGTTTACCGTGATGCATGGGGTGACTCGATAACAATTCATGAAGCATCAAACGATAAAGCCAAAGGCGAAATCGAGGCTGTTGTGAAGGAGATACTACTGTGAGCATTAAACCACGAGTTGTACGTCCGAGAACTGAGGAAGAGTTCATTAATGGTGCTAACCCTGATTCACCAGCAGCATCTAAACCAGCAGAGGTTTCATCATCAGGGACCGAAGAAAATAAGGCTCCATTAGAGGCTAAAAGTAAACCTCAAGGTAGTCGCGCGCTTTCCATCAGTGTTACCGACCACCATTTATCATTGCTGGATAGATCCATAGCCGAAGGCCTGATGAATGGGATTTCTGGGGTTAAACGCTCTGATATCGCAAAGGCGGCTTTCCTCGTCTGGGAACGTATGAGCCAAGCCGAGCGAGTGAAGGTCCTTTCAGAACTGTTAGCAAAATAGTTAACTATTAAATTGTGATTTTCACAAATTGTGATAATCACAATCACCCGCCTTCAGAAGCCGCTCTTTAGCGGCTTTTTTATACTCGTAAACTCATAAATTGTGAAAATCGCAAATTAAGAAAGTATGAAAATCATGTTTTCGCATTTGGCGATATTGTCACTTTAACACAAGTGTAGAGGTGTTGAGGTGTACCTTACGTGGTTCCTACTGAGGGGCATAGGATTGCTGGGTGGCGGCACTTAAATGGAGGTACAATACTAAAATCACAAATTGGCAAAATGATATTTTCATAAATTATGATTTTACCATTTTGCCATTTTCACATGATTACAAACTATCTCCGGTTCGGGTTGTTCTTCTGATACACCGCATCGACAAATCTTAGCGCATCATCAACCGACATTTGCAGTATGTCTCGGCGCGGTTGCGGGCCATATAACGCCAGGTTGGAGACTAACGTCTGCAAGGAGTCCAGTGCCAATGTTTGGAATGAACAGTGAATTCCGAAATCGGGTCAGCAGGCGCGTAGTAGGGCGCTCTGCTGCCTCCTTATATTTATCCGAGTAGCATTCATGAGGTGGTAGCACCAAATCCGATTCGCCCTTATCGAAGCGAATATTGAGGCCGTGCTGGAGCTCGTACTGCATGCTCTTAACCTCTTTGGCCAGCGCCAGCAATTCGGTGCCGACGGCCATTTTACCGATGAGCTCAAAACGGTTTTGGGCAGACTTGTCGTAATCAGGCTCCAGGTCATAAACCAGTTTTGCCTGATATACCAGCTCCCATTTACGCAACAGCGTGAGCGCCTCTTTGTAATCATCTTGCTTGCTGGTGGGGGGAAGGGCGGCGCGCATGATTTCGAGGCGTTCCATCGCGTAACCGTCAAGTGGAGACAGTGACCAGTCATAAGGCTGGCCATCCACTGGAATAGTGGCTTCAACAAACGGTTGTGTCGTCAGTACGTTCAGCTCACGTGACAGGTGGTACACGTCACAATTGTACCAGTGCTCTTCACCGCAATGCTGGCATGTGTAGCTGAAGTCGATAATGGTATCGGCGCGTGAGTTTATGAAAATCCACCACAGCGCCGTTCTGCGATCGCTGGCGGTCCAGCTGCGCGAATCGGAAAGCTTATCCTTCTCCTGAAGCTGGTTCAGATACTCAGTTGTGTCGCGTTCTTCAGTTGCCTCTGTCGATTTGCAGAAATAAATTGCATCATCGACCGTCGGCATCCGGAACAAAATGCGCTGTTTGGGTCGGGAGGGCAGGGGGAATACAGGGATTAACAAAACTTACTCCTACACAGCTGGAAGGAACGTAGCGGCAAAGTCGCCGAAGGTTTTCCGTTGAACAAATGAGAGAGGAAACGAAATAAATTCACTTATCTGATCCTTTGAAAAGGTCATTTCGCCGCATTGGGTCGGAATTACGCTCAATGTTTCCATGAGCGTTGGAACGCCGGTTGCCTGCAGCCGATAAATGCGAATATTCATCAGGTATTCATTCTGAAGGTTAATCGTCCCGTCGTCGTTTATAACTCTGCCAAGGCAGACCTTAAATGCGTTATAGATAAGACCGGCATTGGTATCTCTGACGACCATCGATATGGGTTGCGCGGTTCGGGAAACAGGCTGGTTGTACTCATTCGCACCGATCCGTTTGGGCTCGGTTTCTATGGTGTAAGTTCCCCAGGTTATATCCTTCATAAAGAAATCGATACCCATGCCACCAATACCCTCCACCTCCACGGCAAACATCCAGCCCTGTGCAAAGAGTATTTTGTTAAGGGCCATTGCCGTTAGTTTGTTTATCTGTTGCTCGCCGAGACCAGCCGCAAACATAAAGGACGGCAGTGCGCCAACCAGACCTTTAGCCGCGCTCGTGAGTAAATCAGTAACGGCCATCGGTTACCCCCAGCTTGAGAAAACAGACATCGCTTGCGGTATCGCGCCCCGCGTAGACATCTCTGCTTCAAGGTCGGTTCTACGCTGAACTAAAGCGGCTTCATCTGGGATGTTGGATGCGTCAAGCTTACCGGCGATGGACACGCGGCGATCCAGTTCAGAGTTAGGGATAGCGATCAGGATTTCGAGGTAGTCTTTGATTATGCCAACGGCAACCGGCGGAACGGTCCCTTTGTCGAGGTCCAATTGGGAGAGATGTACGAGATAGTCCATGCGCAGCGGGTACGATACTCGCTGGTCAGAACTGATCTCGATGTTGCCACCAAAGATATCGCAGGACACGTAATTGCCAGTGGCATCGGTAACGGCCACCAGCTCAAGGTAATCATCAGGGCAGGGGATAGATGAACCTTCTTTAACACGGATGCTTTGAATGCAACCGGCGCGGTCCTGATATTCGGTTAATGCCTTCCTGAGGAGGGCATCAAGCATGTCTTTCTGGTTCTCAACCAGCAGGGTGAGGAAGCGTTTTTTCACTTCCTCCAGTAGTTCGCGAGGTGTGGCCATAGTGCCTCCTGTTTAAAGGCACCATGGTATGCAAAGTTACATTTGGGGAGGGATGTAATCAGTTCGTGTTGGCTTGGTTTTGTTTCGATTTATCCAATGCTTGTTTTATCCAATCTGAATCTTTCGATAACAGAAATCTGGGGTAGTCGTCGAAAATGCCATCCTCATAGGCCTTTTCGAAAAAGACCTTAAAGTCATTAATATTTTTAATTTCAGGGGAATGTCTATAAACCTCATTTAATCTTTCAAAGAACTCACTAAACGAGGCACGACGTGTTTCACTTATGCTAATATTTTGAGCCAGTTGTTTTAGTTTTTTTGATTCTTTTGCTATCTCTTCTTGTATTCTTTTTATCTCATTATTTTTTTCAAGTGTTTCCAATTCAATTTTTTTGATTTCCGCTTCGATCTGTGCTGCCCTTTTTTTATCTGCTGCATGTTGTGCTGCTGACATGCGGCTCCTTGCTATTGCTAGTTTTTCCACATAATAAGCCAGAACCCACGGTACGACAAAAGCAGCAATGGTGCCATATAACATCGGAAGCCAGAACGCGTACAGCTTAAAGTGTGGTTGTGATACAAGAGAATGTAATACCAGCTCTATAGGTTTTTTGGATTTTATGACAATGATTATCTGCTGCCAGTTATGAATAATAAAAGATACAATTAGGTATCCAAAGAACCCATCTTTCATTTTTTCAGAAATTAGATTGGAAAGCCTGCTTGCCCATGTAATTTCTTCATTTTTATCTTGTTCTGCGCTCACGTAAAATCCCTTAATATGTTAAGAGTCTCAATATCGAGACTCTTCTAATACGACATCAATCCACAAATGAACTAACCGGCAGATCAAAGCGTTTAGCCAAAGCGCGCATATGATCCAGAGTCAGAGAGCGTTGACCGTTCAGAATGCGGCTAACGAGTGCTTTTTTGCCAATCTCATTCTCGAAATCACTTTGATTGAGCTGGTATTGGTCCATCAGTGTACGCAGTAGCGCTATGCCTGTAGGAATAGCGTCTACTTCTTCGTTGAACTCAGCGAATTCCGGTGCCTCATCTTCATATTTAGTTATTTTTGCGCACAGCATATCGACCAGGGGGCTATCTGGTTCGCGCTCGATGAGATATTCCACCAGCTTGAGCGCCTCTTCATAATCTTGGCGTGAGGAACTGCCCCCCAGAATGGGGAGCATTGTTGCCAGGCTGTTTGCTGCGTTAATCGCGTCTTGGTACATCATTCTTTGTTTCTCCGGTAAAAATCGGTCAGCTTGTCGTACTCAGCGTGGGTGGATATGTGCTTGATGAAGATTTTTTTTGTTACGAAATCAGCAAAAAGCATCACTCTAAGATTTCCACCGCCAACATCTACAACCCACCATTTCTCCCTGTACTTCATTCTGTCGAGGCTTGGAAGCCTCTTCTTCATATCTTCCGGGGAGTTGAAGTTTTCACGCTTCAGTACCCGGTATAAATCTTTAAGCGCCGCCGCTTGGTTAGGAAACTGCATTGAGGCAGTATCGAACGGCGCTCTTGATATAACGTGCATCCTGTATCCCTTGGAGTTTCCTTGTTGGAAACATTATAGGGCAGACGTGAAGAGTTTACAATATGGAAACTGTCGAATTTGGCAGGAATAAAAAAACCCGCCGAAGCGGGTTTATCTGTACATCGTCGATAGCGTTATCGAGGTTATTACTCAATAAAGTTATAGACGATACGCAGGTTAGGGCGCACCAGGGCGGTCACATCTTCAGTAGAGAGGTCTGTGCCGTCCATGTAGATCTTACAGTCGTACAGATTGGTTTTGAGCGAGTCCGGGGATTTGCCCCCAAAGGATTCCGGAGTTGCCTCGATGCGAACATCGAAATAGCTCTTGTTGTTCACCGCATCTTTGATGAACTTCAGCATTGGGCCCTGAATGGTTTCGACAACCTGCGCAGGCATCTCACCAGAGTTACGAACTGGACCGTGTTGGTTGAACTTCATGCCGTTAGGTCCGAAGTCCTCCACATCTTCACGGGTACGCTCAGGGAACTGAGCAGTACGGAACAATACAGAAAGATGCTCCTGGCCGATAACGGTGAGTTTAAACTCAGCGCCATTGAGTTTTTCACCCATTGAGCGGTTGGCAACATATTGCTCCTTCAGGAATGCAACGTTGCCAACGGCATTAGAATGTCCGGGCATAAGGTATTTTCCTCATTAGATAAATAATTTTTCGATCTCTGAACGGTTCTGGACCGCCATACCAGAGAGTTGAAGGTTCACTACATTGGAGATGAAATAACCGTCTGATGTTTTCGGCGCATCGAGGTTATACGACACGTCCTGAATCACGACGTCGGCCAGAATGAAACGCCGACCAATGTTCACGGTGACAGAGTTTGGGCGACGGCCACCAGGCGTTGTGTCATTGAGCTCCGGGGAGATCATCTGGCATAAACGAGTGATGGCACCGTCAACTTCAACTGCTGCGTTACTGATAGCGAGCAATTCAAGCGGCAGAGTAAGGGCTGGTGGCTGTGAACCTTGCCACACCATCAGGCTGTTCCAGCGCGATACAGAGGTTGTCGTCGTCACGGACTGCGCCATGTTAGAGAGCGTCTCAATACCAGCGATAGAACCGGCGTTATCCCCCTCAAACGGGCTTGTCCAGGCTGACGCTATTTGCATAGATGCGCCCTGGCCGATATAGCCGATCACGCAGTATTCAGCCGACGTAATGTAGGCCTTCAGATAAGGGCTAACACCATCAGCACCGATCGCACCGTAATACTCCATTGATACCTCAAACAGGCCACCATCGCTGGTGGCCATATCCGTTAGCCGATACGCTTAGCGCGCAGTTTCATGGATTTTTTACGGTGCAACTTGCCCTGAGCCGAACCGGCTTTACGCTGTGCTTTTTTCAGCGCCATGCGTTGAGCTGCGGTGCGACGATGCTTTTTGAAAGGCTTGCGGATTAACTTCACTTTGCCGTTGCGCACAACTTTTTTCAGCGCTTCGGTCATGGTGTCGTCACCGCTGACAGAGTAGGTGGCCACCAGCTCATCTTTTTCATCGTCGTCGATGTCATTGAGCTGAGATGCAATGCTTGCGCCCATCTCATCATCTGCGTCGTCGAAGAAAGATGTAACGGCATCATCATCGATGCCAACACTGATCATGAAGTTCGCCATCTCAGCCAGGACGTTGTAGTAGTCGTCCAGTTCATCATCGGTTGGTTCGTCGGTGTCGCCATCGATGCCCGCGAGGGACTGAGCATACGCGTCCAGGCTGTCGTAAGACGTGTCGTCGCTGCTGGCCCAGTCAAAGACCGCATCAGCAGAATCGCCGAGGCTTGCGCTGGCCATCTGTGCGGATACGGCTTCCAGAATCATCTGGTGAGCTTTATCCGGAGTGATTTCGACGTCAGGCTTTTTACCGTCCTTGTCAGGATCGCCAGGGTCTTTATTACCGCGACTCTCCATCATGAAAGAAGTATGGGTTTTGCCACCCATCGCGATGGTTGCCAGCTCATCAGTCTGGCTACCGCCGTTTTGAAAGAATTTAGCCATAATTTGCCTTATCGAATAACAACAGGTTTGCCGAGCAGACGACGAGCCGAGCCGGTAGGGCAGGCCCACCAGGTGACAGCCCAGTAATCGATCTCAACCTGCTTAACTACGAGGATGAAAGGTTCAGTGCCGTCGGAATCAGGATCACGCGGAGTGACCAAAGCACCAGCTGCGTGGAAGCGCTCTAATACTTTCGTCATTTCGCGCGTCAGGCTTTCTTCAGTCACGCCGTCCGGCTGGTGTTTCAGCGTGCGGCCCAGCTGGAAGAAGAAGCGGCTGATTGCGTCAAAAGTGGAGGACACGTGCTGGAAGCGCAGGTAGTTCTCTTCGCTGTAGGTAGTTAGCGCATCATCAATAATCATCTGGCCAGAAGAGCTGGTGGCCACTTTGTTGATGCGCGCCGTGTACATTTCGTCGAAATCTGGCGTACCAATACCGTCGATCGGTTCGAGCTGAGCGCGGTTGATGAGTGCACGAGTTTCGCCCGCCGGTGAGTAGTGCCAGCCACCAACATCGGTGTTAAGAGCAATACCACGAGCTTTCGCCGCGTAGGCAGCACCGGACAGACCAAATGCCACGCGGGCCTGCGTCCATTTGTCTTTGCAGGTGAACGGGAAGTGATACATCGAGCAGGAAACGTAATCGACGCCCACCAGCCCGGTAGATTCCTGTTCCGTTATCGCCTCTGCATAGGTCAGCGTCGGTTTGAGGTCAAAGTAGCCATCGATACGACGGTCCTGGCAGATATCACCCAACAGGGTATAGGACGGCGTGCTGTAGCAGCCAAGCCCCAGAACAGCGGTGTAATTCACATTGGCGTTACTGAGGATCTCAATAGCCTTTTTATACTGCTCATCGGAGATATTGGACTGATCGCCGTTGGTGCCGCCAACAAACGTGACATCGGTAATGTTGCCAAGGTTTACACCGGCAGCTGCGGTAAGGTCGCAGGTCGCGCCCAGATAAGCAGAACGAGATTCAAGCGCCGTAGTAATGAAGCAAGGGCGGCCCATCGCATCGGTCTCTTCGGAATCAAGAGATACAACGGTGCTTTCCAGAACGGTGACGGTACCGAGTTTGCTGGTTTCCTTCAGCGTCAGGGTAAAGCGATTGGCGTTGAGCTTGTCCGGGGTGAAAGAGATGCTACGGTTAGTCGACGGGTCACCATCGATAGGGTAGATAGTCAGGAACTGCTTGTCCTTCAGCTCTACACTCTGCCCATATGCCAGCGCATCGGTCGCAGTTACCGCGTTAACGTCGCCGGTAGACGCGGATTCTTTGCTGAAGCTGATAGTCGGGAACTTTGCATCTTCCGGAACAACACGCACTACATAACCGTCGGTCTGTTGAACGGCTTCGAAGACGTGGCGCATTGGTTCAAAATGACTACCTTCCTGCGGGCGAATTGGGTCGCCGAGGACATCCATATAATTGGATTTGGTGATCTTTAACGCCTTAAACGGTTTCCCACGTGCGAACACACCTACGCCAGCCCACAGGGACTGATTAAGGTTAGAACCCACGGTCGCTGTTTTGCTTGCATCAATGGCGGCAACCGCAACTGCGGAAACGTTAGTCAACGTAAAAGGGATACTGAAATTAGAACTCATTCAGAACTGTCCTGTTTAGCGCCCCAGCGGGGCGCGTTTGGTTGAAATCGTTTGATTAGTTGCTGGAGGAGCTCTCGATCACGCCGCCGGTGCGGAAGTTCAGGCCGCCAACTTTGAGGTTGGTGAGGGTGAACAGCGTGAAGTAGTCCTGGCCGTTTCGTGGGTGAATACGGTTAATGGAGGAACCCCACAGAGTGGTGCGGTCCACCAGCGCCGGAGTGGTCGGGTGTTTGAACGGAATAACCGGAACAGCATCACCGGTGATGAAGCCTGCTTTGCCAGGGTTTTCATCGCGGCAATAGCACAGGATGTCGTAGGAGTGGAACTCGATGCCGCTATTGGTGAATGCAGTGCAAACGCCAGAAGGGATCTCGAACACTTTGATGCCGTTGAACAGCGTACCGATGAAGTGAACGTATGGAACCTGAGTGTAGTTCTCTGCTGCGGTGAACAGGTTCGGCGGCAACATCTTGATGAAACCAGCCGCGTCAGCGCCCGCGAACATACCGACAGAGCCGGTGGTACGGGTACGCTCTGCGATGTCGCGGAATACCTGCTGCACCTTACCTTTGAACATCATGGTCCAGACATCCAGATTGGTATCCTGCGGGATAGCCACATCGTAGGTATCGGTGTATTTACAGCGGCGGATCATGGTGCGCAGACGCAGCATGTCCTGCTCATGAGACAGGTAATCTTTCAGGGTACGGTACTGCAGGGAATCCAGATCGATACCGAATTCGCGCTGCGCATCGTAGGCTGCCATTACGCTATGTTCTGCGGCCAGAGCATACTGTGATGGGTACACAGTCCATTCACGCATTTCCTGGTTAATAACCGGGATGTATTCAGGAGCCTGCTCGATGTTGATCTCAACTTCAGCTTCCAGCTCAACGCCAGAGTCCAGCGGCTGCGAGAAGGTGAGGTCGATCTGACCTTTCGCATAGTCAATGACACCGGTAAGAACGTTCTGCTGCCCATCGGCATTAGCAAAGTCATAAATGATTTTGCCGGTATTACCGCTGGTGGACGTATCAACATCTGTCGCTTCATTGTTGATGTAAAGGACCGAGCGGCCTTTACGGATCGGAATTTCTTTACCGTGTTCAAAGTCGGAGGTTTTGAAGCTGAAAGAGGTGGTCGCGCCATCGCCTTTAGCCGCCAGCACGTAGTTGCGGCGCATTTGAGCGTATTGGCCAACGGACTGCATGTCCAGCTGATCGCCCTGGGTAAAATCGCCGAAGGTGGTACCGGCTACGTTGATGATTTCGTAGATTTTGGACTTGTCACGCGGTACCGGGATGAAGGTACACGCATCACCAGTTTGCGCACCCAGCGCAACCGGCAGGATCATCGCCAGGAAGATCGGCTGACGGATGATACCGTCCTGGCTGGACATCACTTCAGTGTTGATGGATTCCAGCATGAAATCGGTGGTCGATTTTTTGCCGCCAGCCTGGTTATTTTCCAGAATGAGACAGTTTTCGAGGGTTTGGTGGGCTGCTGCCAGTACTTCCGGACGCGGAGCGCGTTTATGCGTGTTGGAGTAATCCGCGATTGCAGCACCCCAGGCAGACAGAACCGAACGCTGAACGTCGGGGGAAACGCCTTCGAAGATAGGATCTTGCTTCGCCGCTTCCATCATCGATGCAACGCGCAGCTCAGGGTCCTGGATGAAGCCATTCTGATCGAACTGCGCATCGGAGCAGTAGCGGGTCACGAGACGCGCACTGTTCGAAATTTCGGCAATGCGTTTACGAAACTCTTTGTTGTTGTCGGACATAATCAAGCCTTTTTGGTTTTCAGACGGCTTGATTATGCTGAAAGTTACATCTCGATTTATTTTTGATTAGTACTTTAGGTAAGAAAAAGGCGCTTGCGCGCCTTTGGGATTTCCATGTACCGATTTGCAAAAGGACTGTCAAGATAAAGGCGTCAAAAAGACGCCTTGAAATAACTTTCTAAAAGTAAACGACATGAAAAACTCATGCTTAACTAACATAAATTAGTATTTACTGTTTGTCTATCCCTACGGCTCCATTTATGCGGTTCACTGTGATGTTGTGATCGTTAACCACCGCCAGCCCGACACGTGTAGCCTCTATGTACGCGGGATAATCGCCGTAAACTTTTACATCATAAGCGGGCATCGGACACATCCAGGCACTAACGCCAGCCGGTGCAGCCTCAACGCGAATACTTGGCGTTGAAGGAGTCAATTGACTCCCGCTGCATGCTGATAACACTATCGGCAACAGGAGCAACAGCGCACCCTTTCTCACCCTGTAGAGTTCGGAGCTTGCTCTGCAGCTCGTTACTTTTTTTCTGATATTCTTGAGCGTGTTTTTCATTGGTCTGACTCTCTTTGTTTAGCTGCTCTGCTTTTGCCGCATAGAACCCGGATTTTTCTTCTGCTACCCGCTTGGCGATATCCAGCGTGGTGATCTGCTGGTCTTTACTGCCAATAGTTTTGTTGAGCGTATTGATTGCCGTAGCCTGCGTATCTACCGTCGTAAGCACGCCATCCAGCCAGCACCACCCCAGGTAGCCAGCAATGCCAACTATCGTGATAAGCGCCACCAGCGAGATGGTTTTCAGGTTCGGTAGCGATAACCATCCTTTAATCAGATCAAACATTATTCGTCCCCCTTCAGGGCGCTAAGTACCGCTGCAGGTGTAATGGCGGTAATGGCACTGCCTACCGTGCTGTCATTCACTGACGAGTTAACCAATGCCACTGATATCGCGTTGCTATAGGCGGTTTGAGCAGAGTTGCAGCTGGTGACCGCATCTTGATAGATGGTATTCAGTGAGTCACCGGCAGCGGTGACAGCAGTCATTGCAGTTTTGAATCCGGCTACGGCATCTGCCAGCGCTTTTATCTGCGCGTCTGTGAGTGATACGCCAGCACCGACGGCCAGAGATGTGTTTATGGCGTCCATTGCAGCTTTAAGGGCTGATGCATCGAGGGTGGCCAGCGCATCTCGCAGCGCCCCAGGATGTGTATCGTCAGTGATTGCTTTTGACACCGGCAACTCGGTTGCTTCCTGCTCGTTCGCTCGACAGTAGACATCCCAACCGATGGAAAGCTGGATCAATGCTGACGGTGATGTGTAACCACGAAGCAGTTGCGCGTGGTTGTCTGCAGACTTGGACAAGTCGGACAGACTGGCAGACCAAGTTGTTATCTGCGTGGTGTTGGCGCTGATCGTCGCCGGGTATTGGACCGTTGAAAGGATAAGCCCTTTCAGCAGCGTGCTGGTTGCCGCCGAGCTGGTGGCTGCTTCCGTACAGATGTTTACGGCTGGCGGTGTAATCATGCCACCGGCGGATACGAGCTCTTTGTACGCGTTTAGCTGATTTGTTGTTGAGAGCATGATTATCCAACCTTAACGAGGGGATCGCCGCTGGTAACGGTCGAGCCGCAAGATACCGGGTCGCCTTCGCACACCACGGCTTTCCCGCCGATAGTGAACCAGGGGCGGGTTGATAAGGCGTTACCCGGATGAGAAGAGTTGCCGTCAGAGTGTTCGGGGTAGGCGTTGCCCTCCACCAGCACGCCAATACCGTTTACCTTTACGAATTCAACGGCCTCAGCTGGCGGCCTGGAGGGGAAACCTCCGTGCCCGGAACAAATTGAGGTTTTTACAGCGATGTTCGACATAAAAAAGCCCACAGTTGTTGAGACTGTGGGCAGTGTATGGATAGTTACATTTAAAGGGGATGCTTCGAAGTAACAATTGAGGTTAGTAGGTAAAAAATGGGTGTGTATCAATATAAAGTGCTTGTGTTATGCACTAAAACACTAGATGTAGTAGAGAAAGTCAGATGAAAAATTAAACATGTGTTTTGGTTAATACATGATATTATTACATTATTAAGAGAGGGGGGATTATGTCTCAAGAAATGAAAATTGAGTCTATTCAAAAATTCAATATGCCACGTGTACCGCAGTCGGTGTACACCCAGGCCATTGCTGCAGCTAAGCTAGCTAACCTTCCCTGTGAATCAATTAAGGCCATTGAGGCGATCAAAGCTGCCCAAGAGATGAACGTTGTGAAAATGACAAAACATCCCTCTATACAGCAGATTATGGCTGCAGCGAAGGCTGCGAGCGGATTGTCATCAACTGGCCCTCTGCCGGACGTTAACGCCATAAACATAGTTATATCGAATTTAATGGCGCACTCTAAGGTCGAAGATTTAGCGGTAGGACCGTTGTCTAAAGCCGATATGGACAACGCTCGCTCTTTGCTAAATGCAAGAAACAATATCGAAGTCTTGCTTCAGGAAACCCGCTATGAAACGGAATTACTACGAGCTCATATCAATGAGTACGTAACTCCGGCTAAGTCGGTTTGGGAGACCATTATAAATTGGTTCTCACCTAAAAAAGATAACAATGATTATTACCATAAATCACTTAACGCAGCACTGGCCAACTCCATGGACTCGGTTAATGTCGCTCTTAAAAAAAGTGGGCTGTTTAAATAATTAAGTGGCTTGGATGCCATTTTTTCTTTGGATTGTTTATGGCAAGTACCGATACAGAACCTAAGTATGTGTTCGACAAACTGGTTAGGAACAAAAACGACGCTCTCCAGTTACTCTCCTATGCGCTTTACTGTGCAGCCAAAAATGGCATGGCGCACAAATGGCACAAGGAAGGTAGAACTCAGCTGGAAATTGATGCCAATTTAAAGGCTTACCATCAGACCATTGCACAGGACTCTGACGTCCAACTTTTATTTCATGAAAGTGCAAAGAAGCTTCATGCTGAATATACCCAAAGTGTGAGAGCCAAAGCTATAAGCGAATTTGTAGAAAAGATACAAGTTAATCAGGTTTCCAAGGAATCAACTTGGCAATGGGCAAAAACTAAACTCTGGGATGCAGTAGCTGGCGTTGCTGCTTCGGTAGTCGTCATTGTCTTATGTGTCGGGCTGGCATCATTGTTCGCGGGAAAAGAAAAGCGAGACGCTATACTTGAAGCTGGTGCTGAAGAAGCAAAAGATATGGTCAATGGTAACCTTCCTGTTATAGATAAATACCGTGACATTATGGCTAAAAAGCATTCTTCGAAGGAGCATCAAGCTAACGTAGAACAAACCACATTGAAATAAAGCCCTTACGGGCTTTATTTGATTCAGAATTAAACTCAACCCTTTTTAAAGGCCTCATACTTCCGCTTTAAACTCGCGGAGTTTCGCCATGGCCTTATCCAGATCTGACATCCCATCAACCATCGAGTCGAAAGCTTTTGTCACTTTCTGATACGCCTGAAGCACTTCGCGGCGTATAGGTTCCAGCTGCTTAGTGATAGCGTCACGAGCTGTCAGCGATTCTTTTACTTCTTTGGCGCGAGTGCTGGCCATCTCGGAAATTTTCATCAGCTGCTCTGGGCTGAATCCGGCCAGTGGATCGGATGAATGTGATTGATTAAGTTGTTTTGAAATCATGGTTTCTTCTCTAAGACGATTAAGGCATTTGCGGCAAGTTTCCAGCGGCTTGCCGTAGTTATCAGGAAATTCAGAAAGAGGTTTGCTTATGCCGCATGACATGCATTGGTGCTCTGTAGGGGCGGCTTTACTCCACGAACGCACAACCTCATCCAATTCAACTTCAACGGAATCGACAAACTTCATGTGCTGAAACCAGATTTTTTCTTTTCCCGGCTTGCCAGTTCGCTTGACCTTCAGCGCGTTGGTAGATTCGATAATCTCTACCAGCTGCTTACGCTCTTTTTTGCTTAAAACCGTGTATGCATCCACCTTATACAGATCGGACTCTTCCACACCGTTGGGATAGCGTAATACGTATGCTTTCACCCGGCTAAGAGCCCGCTCTAAATTAGGCGGGGTCGTTCTGCCCATTATTGAAGTACCCCCAAAATATCAGTTGTGGTTTCGCGTGAGCCGCCGTTACACGAAATCGACTGGCGGCGCGGTATGTGATGAATAGTGAAGCCTGCGTGGCGATAAAGCTCATCGATGGCGGGGGCGCAGGAATTGGATATGACAATTTTCGCTCCACGCCGGTGGGCGGTGGTGCATGCGTTTACGAGGTCTGTCTGATCCTGCCAGTTGAATCCGCCGGGAGTGTACTCTCCGAACATTGGTTGTCCGGGCAGTGGTTCATAAGGGGGATCGCAGTAAACCACGTCGCCCTCACCGGCGAGGCTGATGGTCTTGCGGAAATCGCTATGCATGAACACGAAATTGTGGGCGTTCTGCGCGAAAGCTATGATTTCATCTTCCGGGAAGTAGGGCGCTTTGTAGTGTCCAAAGCTGGTGTTGAATCCACCAGAAAGGTTGTATCGCATCAGGCCGTTGTAACTATGCCGGTTCAGAAATAGAAACGCTGCAGCGCGCTCAGGCCCGTTAAGCATTTGGAGATTGAACTCCTTACGGACATTTGAATAACCGCTTGGGGTGTTGTTATTTTCAAAATATCTGCGCGCCCTCCTGATAACGATATCCGGAACAACGGACAGCATTTGATACATCGCGATGAGGTCCGGATTGACGTCAGCCAGTAGGAACGAACCGTGTTTATCTGAGTTGGTAAAGACCGAACCACCGCCCACAAACGGCTCAATTAGGCGCAGGCCCTCCGGAATAAGGGGCAAAATTTGTTGCAGCTGACGCTGCTTACCACCAGCCCATTTCAAAACGGAATTAATTATTCGATTTGGTCCTGGAGGGCGGCTTTTAAGGTCCTCACGACTACTCATCGTTTAGCCTCGCCTCCGAGGGCATCGACAATGTTAGAAACGATGCTATCAAGTTCACCGGCCAAAAGGATAATGTCGGCAGACTGCCGCTGAAGCACATCTTCTGACTCGATATCGGAATTTTGGTCCACCAGCTCATCAGCGAATTTAACACCGCTGAACATGGCGGAATCGTCGATTGAGAAATTCACCCGGTCCGTACAAAGCGCGAGCTTTGTTATCAGCTTACCGGCGGCGATCATTGTCTTAACCTCATCGCTGGAAAGGTCCTGCTTACTCAGCTTTGCGCAACCGCCATCTTCCAGGATTGCTTTCAAATCAGCCTTCTCGCCAAGCGTGTAACCTGCTGGTGGAGCATCGTTACGAACCCATTCAGTGAGTGTTAGCTCGATAGGTGATTCTATGGTTAGCGGGACAACTGGCAGCGATCCGAGTGCCTTACGCAGCAGGGCCAGCGCATCTTCTGATTTACGAGCACCGGTATTGATGAACAGCAGCTGGGATTTTGTGGAGTAGATAATCTGGGTTTTTTCAGTTGCTGTGAATGCGCGCGGGAGAAGGGCATGCAACACTTCATCTCTGAGGGCATCCTTCTCGGTTTTTTTGAGCTTGCGCCCCTGGTCCGATTCCAGTTTCGAGATTTTTTCGTTTAAAGCTTTCTTCAGAACGTGTCCGGGAAGCAGCTTCTTCTCGCGCTGGAAAGTGAGGGATATGAACCCGCTAGCCTCGAAATACAGCATGTCGGTACCGAGAGGGCTGACAAAACCGGTTCCCGCCATATCCTGGCTGCCACATGGAGAGAACTTGAATTCGGGCAGAGCTGGCGCAAGGGTCTCAGCATCGATGTCCATATCACGAGATAGACGATAGACGGCGAAATTACGGAATTCTTTGAACATTATGAGGACGCCTTACTGTATTCAACGGTAAAGCTGGGCACTCCGAATTCCTTCAGAAACTCAACAGGAGGAACGATGTTGGACCAGATCCGGGGCTTGCTGCCGATTGTTCCCAGGATCAGCTCTGTACCATCGACGCAGCGGGCGATGATGCAATGCTCTTTTCCATTAACACTGATAACGTACTGATCGAACTTCCCGGCGGTCATTTCATGAATGAAGTTCGCCCGGTTTAATATGATTTGGGCCATTTAGCATTACTCCGATAAACAGAATTTACAGAGTATACTAATTTTTAGCGTAAATGATATTGGTTGTTCCGATTGAACTGGCATTTTTTAGCTTGGTTTCAAGGTGGAATCGGTCGTATTTTGCCTTTTTTTAATGCAGTTTTGTTACGGATGATACTAAATGACACGCTGACGCGGCGGGAGCAAGGTGCGCAAACATGGCGCTTAACGTTATGATTTATGGATGCATGAAGAGTGTATGATGTATTCCTACAAGGTGTACTTAGTACATCCTTTGTAAAATCAAAGGCTGTACTAAGTGTTTACTCGTTTATCCCTTGTCTATTTTCACCTGAGCGCCTTTCAGCGATATGGTCCCTGCTGCCGTCATATCAATATTGGCATCAGACTTTATGGTCATATCAGCGGTCGAATGGATGAAGAGGGTGAGCTGGCTGCTAATGTATAGCTGCCCGGAGTCGTTCATACCTAAAGTTGAACCGGAGGCCTTATGGGTCACAGACCATGAACCACTTTGGTTACGGATCTCCAGCAAACCATTACGGTCAAGAACGTAGTCTTTACCCGGTGTTACGGTCGCTACATCAGGCGCGCCCTCTACAGCTGGTGGAACGTAAGGAGAGCCTTGCCCGGATGCTTCAGGAGCAGCGTCAGGAACTCCACCTGGTGAGTCAGTAGCCCGCCCTACTATGCGTGGCCGCGTACTATCCCCGTTGTAAGGGAAATCAACCCAGACACCATCTCCGGGGAGCAATGGAATAAACGCGCCGTTATCGGGCGGCATGCGCTCTGCCCATGGGAGGTCCCGATCCGGAATACTTTCCCAGACACCCACCAGCCGCACCGTTACACGCAACAAATTGCTGGGGTCGTCTACTGTCACAACTTTTGCCCGCTGCGGGCCGTTAATTAGTCCCGTCATAAATTACCCCCAGAACAGCGCGAGTCACATATCCGAAGCGATCTTCCTGATGTGCAGCAACACGAACGATTAATTTGGTTGGGACCGACTCATCAAGCCCGCTTTCACTGTTGTAGTTGTGGATCAGCACCTTTACCGGTAACCCCGGCGTTATTGCAGAATTACCGGTCACCTCAACATCGATTTTCGGAAGCAGGAAGGTGGATAGATTGTTTAATGCCGTCTGGTCGTCAACGCTGACCATTTTAACCGGCCAGGACTTGTCACCGGCTGTTAGGAGGCCTTTGGTTGGATGATATGCCATAAGCCGGTATTGCCGGGAGCGTATGTACTGGTCGTCGTTGTTGAGCTTAGCGAAGCGGTTGAGGCGCAGCGGCGCTTTTGGATTGTTGGCTTCATACGTCAGCGCCGGTGACGAACGCGAGAGCGTGGCCATGCTTTTGACATTAATCGTGCCTCGGCATACCCAACAAAGGGCACCGGCCTCCTGTGCCATTTGCGCCAGCACGCCGCTGGGTTTTTGGCCCATGTTGAGGTGATACGTACCGAGTTTTTTAAAGTTGTCAGCGCTTACTGTCAGCGCGGTCGCCAGCGCGCTCACAATATTCGCCGGTTGCTTCTTAACGAAAAACTGTGGCTTCGGTGCCGGTTGCTTTAGAGCTTTCACCTTTTCGCTGAAGGCAATAATGGTAACCATGTCTGAAGATTGAGGCGCTTTAAGAACCTCGAACGTATCAACCCACGTCGTGTTACCTAATCCCTGGGGATCACCAAAGCTGCAGGTAAGGATAGTCCCTTTCTTCACACCCAGTTGGTCGACGACATAGCTGGAGCTGTCGTGTATCTCCAGTCTCAGCTGTGGGCCGGTCAAATCGGCTATCTCGATATAAAGGCAGCTCGCAATCATCGACCGAGGGATCTCAGTACTGCCTATTTTTACTGACTGCAAGAAGAGCTGAGAGCGCTTATCTGAACTGCCATTAGTCGCCATACGGGACCTTCCCTGATTCAGTCATTACGCCGGTACCGCCGCCAGCGAAAACATCAATAGTCCCTGTTGCGGGAACCCCTTTCCACGCTGAGTACAGTGGCGCTAATACGGCGAAAGAGATAGCAGAGGCAAATACACGATTGGTTGCTAGCGGTAGAGAGAGGTTGTCGATGATCGCCGCCTTGGGATCACGAATCTGACATTTCATCTCTATTGACGCGCCAGCGAGCACCGTGAGCGCGCTGAAGCTCGTATTCCCATAGTTGGTGAATTGCCTGAACCACGATGCAAAAACGCCAGTAAGAGCGTTTAACACCTCTTTTTCGTTAGCCAGTATCATCAATGAGTAAGAGATCTCGATGGGCGTATTGCTCAGTAATGCACACGGCTTACCGTCTGCCCCACTAATATAGCCACCATCATAGTCATCACTAACGATCGTATTATCGTGCAGTTGGAAGCCTGGCGTGCGGCCAAGGTTCAGCACCGGCAGCGAGTTTGTATTCATTTCCGGCGCGTTCGCGCTGAGTCGTCGTCCCGCACCAGCTGCGCGGTAGGCTCTGAGAAATGCTTCAACGTCGTCGAATTCTCCAAACTTCAGCTGGTCACTCTTTTCGCGCGCCAAAAACTCTTTAAGCGGTTTGGCCCATGGCCTCGAGTCGGTCAGCTCAATGTCTTCCAGTGCAGCCAAAAGAGTATTGCCAAGACCAGCGTCGACGTCGCTGGTGGATGAGAGCTCGCGCTTCCCGGTAGGCTTCAGCAAAGCCTTTTTAAAGCGCATCAGTAAAATATCGTTAATCGCCATCAGATACAGACTCCTCGAATGTACGACACGGAATGCAGTAGAAAAGGGTGCCCACAGCGGCGGTGCCATAGTTGAATTTACGGTGTACGTACCACCAGCGGCGCGTTACTTCGCCAGAAGCGAGCTCTTCATTCCACTCCAGGATTGAACCGATCGAGATATCGAGGGCGGCCACACGGAGTATCAGTGAATCTTCTTGATAGCCTGTGTTGTCGTCCTCCTCGTTCATACTGAGATAGCTATCCATTTCGTCCGGACAGTCGAGGACCTTCACGATCTCCGGTTCGCCGTAGGATAGCGTTTCCTGATTGGGGTCCAGACGTTCTGCCTGCATAACTTCGAAGCCATCATCATCAATCTGAGCATCGATAGAGTTAGCGCGATACAGCAGAGCATCGAAGGAAAGCGGGTCCTTTATGATCGCTAAAGCCCACGCTTCGCGGTATAGGTCGTTGAAACCTTTGTGGCCAAGAAATCGAGCGCGCAAATCACTGTTAGCAGGGCGGGAAAGCATTGCACCAGTGATTGCAACAGGCGCTTCAGTTGGTTCTCCCTGCGCGCTGGGAATGTCTTGTTTTGCTGATGGCTCATCTATATGGTCCGCAACTGGTTGCAAGGTTTCGAAGGCGGTTGCACCAGCGTTGGTGCCGGAGACAGTATCAGCAGCAGTAGTGTCGCCATCAGGAACACCACCAGCCAGCGGGATATCGTCGTCGTTAGCGATAAGATCGTCATAGAAGCCTGCCATTATTGTTTACCCTGTTGCGAGGCGAGCCATTTTTTGAAGGCTGTCTCTGCTTGTTGGTCGGTCATGCCGGTCATTTTCATAGCCTGAATGAATCCTTGTTTTTTCAGCTTGAGCTGTTCCTGAAGTTGAGCCTTCATCGCCTCCTGTTGTTTTTTCAGGAGTGCATTTTCAGCCCGCGTCGTTTTGAGTTCTGCCGCTTTTCGTTTGAGCGCGTTACGCGTGGTAGAAGCCTGTTTTCTCAGCCTCTCGATCTTGTCCTTTTCAGTTCGCTGGACCTTGGCGAATCCCCGCTGCGCAGCCTGGTACTTTTCAAACTCGCGGCTTATCTTTGCCTGGTCAGTCTGGTCTGAGCGGTTACGGGCTAAAGCCTTCTGTTCCTTGTCAGTGAATACTTTGGTCGTACGCTTTTTGTCGTCCCCAAAAGCTACCTGTTCCGCTGCTTTCTTCATCTGAGTTCCCAGCTGGCGCTGCCAGGTTGACGACTGGAAACGGGTCATGACGTGGAGCACGTGCTTACAGGCCGCGCCCACCAGATCCGGGTTGCGGATCTTCGGGAAAGCGTATTCAGCTGGTGGCTTTAATGCGTAATTCCCTGCGGTGGCCATATAGCGGAACCAATACTGATGGCGGCCACAATCACAGTCGAAAGAAACACGGCCTTTCGCCAGATTCTTAGCCAGTGTGGCCAGACTCACTTTTTCATCGCCGACGTCCTCCACGTAGCGATCCCATTCTTCGAAGCGCACGCGCACCAGGTGGTTATCGTCTACAGAGGCGTCAGAGGCGTTAACTTTCACGTCAGCGATATTGTGGCGGAGCCGGATGAAGATGGCCGACTTGATGCCGGTGCCATCGGACACTTTGTTGTTGGCGCGCTTCACGTCGATCTGAGTGGACATGGCCACCAGCTGCGCGTAGGTAATCCCCGCCTGCTCACTGCTGAAGGCGGTACGGTGGCCCGCCCGCTTCTCAATAAAGTTCTTCAGGTCCTCAGGCGTGAAGAAAGTGCCGTCCTTCTTCTTACCGAGTTTGAGGATCTCATCGACGCTCTTATTACGCATACGCGCGGGCGTAAGCGTGCGGTGCGCGCCACGGCGATTGGCGCGCTGCCCCTTACGGATTTTGTTGAACACCTTCAGGAAGTCGGCTGCCGAAAGCCCATGCGTGGCATAGCGACCGTTATCCTTCTTCTCAAAGCTGGGGGAGGGCATCAGCTATTAATCCTGTTTCAGTTACTTTGAATGGTACTGTCTAATTCCGGCTTGCTGATTGAATAGGAGTTAATCAGTTCGCGTATCCACGCCAGCGTAGGGAGAAATAGCGCCTGCCCCACCGGCAGCGGTTCACTTTCATCTTCCTGACCGCAAACGAGGGTTATCACCCAGCGCAATTGGTCCGTTTCCCATACGCGCTGGGATATGAGATCTGGGCGGTAGATTTCGTCCTGCGAGATATCGTGAGGAATGAGGTCCGAGTCAAAGCTATTGCACTTGGCCACGATGGCCTGGCGCATGTACGCGCGGATAATCGGATCGGATATGTTGCGCTCATCGAGGCGGGAAATAGTCACAGGTAGCGCCCCTTGCCGGTAAGCGAGCTCATGGTGACGGACTTGATGCCAGCCTCCTCAGTAGCGCGCACTATTTTCCGGAGTGGTTCGAGTGGATCAGGCGGTGTCTCTACCTTCAGGGATGCGTACATCTGTTCAAGGTATGAAACGCTGGTCACGTTTTGATAAACCGTGCCATAAACGCAAACGAGCAGCAGGATATGCTCGCTCTTAAGCCGCTCCCAGTCGATTCGGTACACCGTGCGCCCGCTGGTGTCATGGTCCATATCAATGAGGTTCTCAGGGATTGTGTAGCGCTGGCCTGCACCGGATGTTTTAGGTTTGATGATCGCCTTCTGGATATTCAGCTCTCTATACAGATCCAGCGCTTCAACCAGTATCGGCTTTCCGCTTGTCCCTGGGTTGGCTAACTGGATATGAACGCCGCCGGTTGAACTGAAGAAGCCGCTACGCTCATCCACCAGCACGTCATAACCATCCTTCTCCATCTTGCGGATTATCTCCGGTACGACGTTCTGAAGCCCTTTGCGGTCCGTTGGTAGCGTCTGTTCAGTAAGCAGGGAGAGGTTGCCCCTATGCCAGACAGCTTCTACCAGCATTGGTTTGGCGGTTGAGAGGGTGATGGCGCATATCGCCTTATCCATAGTCGGACTCCACTGATGATGAAGTGACTATCTTATAATTAGTATTATCTGTAAGGAAGCGCGGAATTTAGACAAGAAAAAGGCTGGTGCTTAACCAGCCTTGTGGGTTTGAGTAAACCATTTCTAATGCAACTACTAGACTGCGTGGATTGTAGCGCTATGTTGGCGATAGAACCAGTAGCGCTTACGGTTGATGTTATGTTTACGTTTCAAATAAGCTCACAATTAGTATTTATAATCTCTCGATATCGGCGCGTTTACAGGCCTCTGCCAGTAAATCTTGCTGGGTACCGTTCGAATGCTCGAACTCAGCAGGACCGCCAACGTTACCGTCGGCATGAACCGGTATCAGCCATGGGTACTCACTTCTCAGTTCAGCCGGTGCTGCTTGCTGGTGGTGGTAAATGCATAATGGCAATACGCGTGAATGGGCTCCCGGCGCGGTGCGGCCATCGATATGATGCAGGCTGATTAACGGTGAGTTCTTCCCATGCATCAGGCATGCAATACAGGGTAGGGAACCCAGCTTATCCATTACCCGGCGTTCGGCTGCGGTCGGGGTGCGTCCTTTACTGCCTCGTGGCTTTACAGCGGTTCGAGTTTTGCGGGACGGCTGAGGGGCGGCGTTACGTTTATGCTCGACGGATGCTCTGCGCTTCTCTTGGTATTCCGCCGAGCGCAGCCGCGCGATAGTTTTATCCCTCTGGCGCTCCTGCGCTGCACGTGCTTTATCGAATTGCTTCTGACGATACTCAGGATCTGCGAGCTTCTCTGCGTTACGTGCCCGCTGGCGTTCAGCAGCTGCGCGCTGTCGTTCCCAATTTTTCTCTTTGGCTTCCTGAGTGAGTTCCATCAGAGCTGGCCCAACCATTTGTAACGCTCTACTTGCTGTTCCGAAGTCATTTTCTCCGCGCCGGTTAACGCTAAAGATATGCGCAGCGAACGTAAATGGAGTTGCGCCCGTATACCACACATAACATAGCCACCAGGCTGATCTGCCGCGAGGCGGGCTATGTTCTCAGCCGTTACCTGGCGGGTGCAGAATTTGTTGAATACGGCCACTGCGGTGCGGGTAGGGTACATCAGGGGGTTACTCATGGATTCTCCTTAATGATTTTTGCTGCGACGTTTTGGTTTGCGGCGGCGCTTAAAGCCAGCGCGGATCATTGACTTGATTAGTTCGAGCGTACTGAGCGCCAGGATGATGGTGACAGCGAACTTTATCGCCACCAGCCAACCGGTAAGCGAATAATCAAGCGCGATATCGATGTAGTGATTAATCATGGATAGGGGTGAATGCTTTTCTGATTTATAGGTAGGCAGGGCATGCCTGTTTCGGCATAACTGAGGATGCGCCACCGCAAGTCATCGAGATAACCGGTCTGGGCAACGTAATATTCGCGCAAAAGGCGAATGCTGACCGCTTCCGTGACTGTCTTTATATCAATCGGCCTCGGCTTATCGCCATATGGCGGAACACCGGTAGCATTTAGTAGTTCGCGAGCGCGAAACCAGCATTGGCCAAGGTATTCCTCCGGCAGATTAAAAGTGAAACCTTGGCCTGCCGGTTCGAGCTGAATATGGTTTTGCCTGGCAAGTGAATGTAGGCGTGAGTTGGTTAAGCCCGGTCGCACCTCCAGGCGCTTGGCCGACGGGATGCGTATAGCTTTATCCATCCAATAACCGTCATCAGGCGTTAGGGTGTAGCCAGCGTTTTCCGCCAGCAGGGCCGCGCGCGGCAACTGCCTCATGGTGGCGAAGAAAATCGCATGAATTATCTTTTCATTGGTCAGTTTCATAGTGCTAATAATGACACAAAAATAACGTAATAATTAGTATTATCTGTAAAGGGTGCGCGACATGCATTGAAAGTATGAGGGTTAGCGAGGAGTTAATTGCATTGCCTGACTGTCATAAGTGCATTAACATCTACGCGTGCTTTTAGCGATTGTGATTGATTGATGAAGGCATAAGCCCCTGGTTCGCCGGGGGCTACTCATATCTGCTTTGGTGTGTTCTGAAGAGATAAAAAATGGCTAAAAGACAATACAGTGTGATGCATCTCTTCCCTAAGCTGGTGGCCATGCTGCGCGGGTCTGAAAATCGCCACTTCAACTATGGTATTAAATGGCTGGAGGAGACGGTCATTATCTTCCGGAATGGTGAATACCAGATTATGCCAATAAATTACGTGAAATTTTTCGAACCAAACCAAGAAGAGCTCAACATGTTAGCTGCCCCATAAGGGGGCCGCTGATATCCTACGGTAATCCGCCATGCATGACAGGCGGCTTTGTGCCAGAAGCAGTCTTTGCGCCATTGGGTGGATATTAAATAATGAAGCAGGCCAACTTGAATAAACAAAAAAATGTATTTATTCAGGATGATTAAAATGAGAATGAATAGTATATTACTTTTGGTGACCGCCCGCGCGGTCACCTTAGATATGGTGGCAACCACCTAGATCCTTGTACAATCTTTAAGCTCTTTTTCTAGTTGCTCAACCAAGTCAGAGCAATTTTTTACAACCTCTTTAACTGACTCTGAATTTAATTCATGAAAATTTCCATCTTTTGTTTTACCTGCTCGATGAACTAAGTCATGCCTGATTAACACGCTTTTATAAACATCTGCGAATATAGGAAATCTAATACCAAAAGTATCTCGATACATGCCACTTACTTTTGGTAGATTATGATAAAGCACACTCTTCATAGACTCCATCGCTTTAGATTCTATTTCTTCATATTTTATAAATAACTCCGAAAGTGAAAAATTTTCTTGATTGTAATCTTTAAAATTTTCAACAAAACTTCTTAAGTTCGCTTGACTACCGTGGGTCAAAGAAATAAAACGGTCACATAAATATGTTTCCAAAGAAGTTATTATATTGGCATACAGCATATAAGTCATTTGTACTTGTAAAACACTATCAATTTGTAACTGAGCATCATTAAGCTTTATGGCGTTCAGCATACTATTTCTGAATGTTATATAGACATCGTGTTCAGATAGATTTCGATCATCAGAAAACTGCATATCAATAACATCTAGAATACGCTGTTCGATTAATGAAGGCCTATTCAACTGCAATACATCTATAGTCGCCTGCCCTCGCTCAGTTAAACCTTCTAAATATCCATTTTTATTTTGTTTTATATGTTCTGAAAAACTTTCAATCACAGGATTTAGGAGTAATGGTTTACCATTCTCATCGAGAGGAAACTGATCTCGTTTAATCATGTTACACGCTCTACAAGCGATGAGCAGATTATTTGTATCCTCCTGGAAGTCAGGATACTTTGATTTTGGTAAAAAGTGCTCAACATCCGCCATCAATGGTTCATAAAGTCTAGTGCCACAGTAAGCACATTGGTGATTAAACTTCTCCCATAGTTCAAGCTTAAGTGTTCTATAATTCCTGATCATTCAATAGTTCCTTTATAATTCTGGTTAGTTATCTATTCGTCAGTTTACGCTAAAGAAACGAGCCTTTAATTGGGTTTAAATTATATCTAAATGTAATCTATTAAGCGATCATATTTAATTAATAACAAGAGATAACGTTCAATTCACTGTTTGCGGGTAAATGTAACTTAACGTCCGCTCCTCGCTCAAAGCCGCCTGCCATGACTGTTTAAAAAACAGTCCTAGCGTAACATCCGGATCTTCATGAATGCTATGGCTGCTTCTGCATCCGAAGCGCCAAAGACGCGGTTGACGCCAGCAATGACGGATTCTTCCGTTCTGCTTAGCCGAGAAAGGATGCTCCGGCATACGTACCGATCTGCATGTGCGATGAAGGCATTAGCGGCTTCCATCGATGGCATATGCCGGTCAACCTGAATTAAGTGAAGAGGGTGCTCCGCGCCGTAATTCAGTGTGCAGGCAACGACTGGAACCCCGTTCCTGATGCCACTTTGCAGGTGGATATGGACGTTGTTGACTACCGTAACCTTCTTTATCTGATAAATAAGCACATCATTAGTATAATTAGGACCAGAATAGATCAGGACCATGCGATGCTGCACGATCTTCTTCAAGCACAATTTCGCGTGCCTTAAGCATACCAAACTCTGTCAGTTGATAGGTCTGGATTGGTGGTATCTCATTAAGAGTATGAACTGTTAACAGTCCCTGCAGCTCCAACCGGGCCAAAGAATTGCGTAAATTCTGCGGCCTGGCCTTTCGACCTCCATAGTGCCCATCGATGTAAGCGGCGATAGCGAGCAAGGTCACAGTTGAAAACTCACCTTGCTCAATGTACCTACGACCTATACAAGACAAAGCCAACTTTTGAAGAGTTGAAAGCGCCATTATTGCTTTTCTCCTTGATTTCACTGCTTCATGCGTTGGCTGTTAACAATATCGAGCATGACTGATTTGTTAGCATCGATATAACGAATATAGTTCATGACCTGTTCTGGCCGTTTCCATGTTCCCTCATGCATGATCTGAGTGAGCTCCGTTCCCTTGAGTGCCATATCCTGTGCTGCACCCACTCGCGGGCTGTGTCCGGTCCAGGTTCTGTAACGGGAGGATTCGAGCGGCGCACCTTTGACTGCTTCCCAGGCTTTGGCAAAAATCTTCTCTATATTTTTTCCGGCCATCGGCTTGGTGGCTGGGTGGGCGTTACCGTACCGGTCCACTTTGCCAAAGATGTAAGTGGCATCATCGACAAGACCACTGGCATTAAGCCAATCGCGCAGCCAACCGGCGACGTCCGGGGCCAAAACCTTCACCACACCAACCTCATCTTTAATCGTTTTGGTGTAACCAATATCGAGGGTTGCTGAACCATCACGCTGAAAGCGCACATCGCTGATGCGCAGGCGCGCGACTTCAGACATGCGTAACAATGTGTTGTATGCCACACCCAAAAAAGCGAGGTCGCGCAGCTGCTGAAGCTTGCCGCCAGCCTTGGTAATTTCAGCCAGTTGAAATAGATCGTCTATGTGTAGCGGGATCGCCTGGTCAACCCGTTCGCCGTTGAGCACCGCCTGGCGGCTAATTTTCTTCATGCCGCGAGTTACCAGAATATGTGATGCCGGTAGGGCCAGTCCGGCCTCTTTATGCACCTTGTTGATCATGGATTTATGCATTGCGACGGTATTTTTCTTGCGGCCAAGCACATCGCGCAGGTAGATCAGATACTCGCGAACATCAGCAGGTTCCGCCGGGAGCCAAACCCTGTCGAACTCTTTACACCATAACCCCCAACTGCGTAGCACGGACTTCATTTGAGCCCAGGTGTTTTCTGAAGCGGCTTCACGGTCGACGAAGAACATGTGCAAATTTTCTGCAATCCGTTCATCATATTTATCTGCGGTAATCAGCAGCTGGGCATCGGTCTGGTTAACCGGCAAGTTAGTCATTGGATCATCTCTTAGGTGCTACGGCGCTGATAGCTAAATTTTAAGAAAACTATCACAACATTAGTATATTTTGTTAAGTTTTTCGTGGTTCTAAATCAGTTTTTATGAAAACAGCCGTATTTTTCATTGAGCGGTGTAATTGCCCGTTGGAAAACTCAGATTTCACGTAGATGCGCCTATACCTGAGTAATGCGTGTGGGTATTGGCGATTTTGAAAACTGGCCGATCTGCTTTATTAACCATCCCATTTTACACAAAAACAAAGGTAATATAATGGGTGTTATATTACTTTTGTAACTTCTTGGGGGTAGTTTAAAGCTTGCGCACTGATACGATGAGCTCGCGCCGTGGGGATGGATTTTTGCTGTATCGAACAAATAACGTACAAATCATACTTAATTTTGATGAATGGGTGTCTCGTACTTTTACCCAGCCCATCGGGATGATATACAACCCAAATTCGAAAAATTGTATGACTTTAGGATAGATAAATGGCTAATAGTGATGAAATTCTTCCTCTTAACAGTGAGATAACTACTGCGATTCAGAAACTTCACCTTGATATGACCTCACCCCGCGCCGTCGCCATCCTCATTAGCCATTTCTGTATTGTTAAGGGCTTGAGCTCTCATCCTGCGGAAGAACGAAAGAATCTTCGAAAAGCCCTCAAGTTTCAGATAAACACGCATGTTAACCAAAAATATACGTCAACCAACTCTGCTTATGGTCGATTTCTCTGACAAAATAGACTAAATTCTCCCTTAGTTTTTATCTAAGGGGCATTGCGCCCATAACCGGAGAATACTGATGTCAGATAGCCGTAAGGGCGAGAACGTCTATAAGGAATTTATAGATTTCCGAGACGCGTTCCTGACAGATGCTATGGATGAAGCTTCTGCCTGGAGCACGAATAAATTTGGTGAGAGGTTCAGGCCTGTTGTGCTGGTCGCCGCGCGCAGGCTTAAGAAATGGACCGATGCAATCGAGCAATGGAAGAAGTACGCCGAAGAACTCAAGAAGTATCCCCAGTTAGGTATCCCTGTTTCACTGTACGAACCAGCCCCAAAGTTCATTTCTGGGGCAACACGCGTGCGGTGTTATGAGCTGCCTGCGACTGAAGTAAAAAACAAACCTCGTGAGAAAATCCTTGCGGATTATGATCGTGAAATAAAGCGTTTTGAGTCTATAGACAATACTAATCCATACCTTACGCAGCTGCGTAAAGAGAGAGAAACCTTCGAGGCAATGCCTCCGAAGGCAAAGCTACGTTTACGACGCACCGGCTATACCGATCTCAACTGTGCGTATAACACCACAGAAGAAAGCCAGATAATGGTGAGGGTATCAGCATCCGGCGTTTTCTTTGACGAAAGAACCCTCGGCCAGGGCTTCACATTTGGCCCTAAAGAGAAAAACACCAGGGCATCGATTTACGCTGAGGTAAGCCCTATTCCTCAATCGCTGTACCCAGGCATAGACATTTACGATATTGATACCGTTGAGAAAGCAAAAGCGGCACAAAAGAAATATCGCGAAAGTAACGAACAAGAGATCAAGCGTGAACAGTGGGCGCGCTACAACAAAAAACGCGCAGCCAAAAATGCGCTGCAGACTGACGCTGAGCATGCGGCCAGTGAGAAAAACCCATCCGGCAGTAGCCAAGACTGATTCAGCCACCAGCGCGGTGCTGGTGGCTTGAACCTAACTCACTCTACGTTTACGCAACCATTCCTCGGCTTCTGAGCGTGTCTCTTCCTCTTCATGGTAGGTGTCTTCGTTCGCCGGGGTAAAGTCCACCAGCTGGGTAAAGCAGTACACGTCCCAGTGGTCCGGAGATTTGATGTTGAGCTTCTCACGCATCTGTTCTTTGGGAACCATATACCACTGACCAGCTTCATTTAGCCCGCAAGGGATCTTACAAGCCTGGTCGACGGCCTTCCCGCCCTTATCAAACTTAAGACGTCCCTGCTGTACGGCCATCTTGGCCATGATGTTTGCGTAGGCTCGTTGGTTGATGAATCGCTCTTTATCCTTCTTGGTGTGCATCTTCTTACCCCAGCGGATACGCTGCGCAATGATCCCATGCTTTTCTTCCAGCACATCAGCGGTTGTCGCGCCCACACCATCGCCATCGATGGCGATCTGTATGTTGGGGTATTTTTCCGGGTCACATTCACTGAAAATGAAGTCTGCAAAACGTGACGGTGTAACGGTCGCTTCCATCTCTTTGACAAGGTGAGGGACGATGCGCCGGTGTTTCCCGTACCCGGATACCCTGAAGATCCCCATCACTGATTTGTCACGGCCATTACCGACGTCACAACAGCAGATCCAGCCCCAGCCCATAGCGAGAGGGACTTTACGCCGCTGCGCGCGCTCACATTCATCACGGCCAAGCAGATAGCCAGACAGAGAACTCGGGAACTCACCACGTACTTTGATCAGATACTCTGGCGACTCCCGGCCACCGTAATCCACCAGCTTCTCTCTGATGAACTTCAGGGTTACCAGTGGTGACTCTTCAGAGTTGAGCTTAATCGCATTATAGAGACCTTGCGGATTGGCCTCGGTGCGCGCCAGGCGGTGATGTGAATCATAGAATTCGCCCGCTGTTCGCGTGGGCTGAGAGATAAGCATCAGCCGGTTATCGTCCTGCGTCAGCGCACCCTTGATGATACCGAAGGCTTTATCTGACACGCCTGATGCTTCATCAATGATGTAAAGCAGGTGTTCTGCGTGCTCACCGGCGAGCGCTTCTTCGTTGCCAAGGCGGAAGCCCTTAGCGATAACCTCCCAGCTGCCCTTCGATGAATTTTCGTAGAAGGTGACGTCAGCCAGGGTAAAGTATTGATCCAGCCATGGGAAGCGCTTCAGGCACTCCTTCCAGTTCTGCCGGATGTATTTAAAGATACCTGTCTTAACCTGCTGTAGCTTGTTGGCCACGATAATGATACGAGACTCTGGGAAGAACATCAGGTAACACAAAATCATGATGGCAGTCATATCAGACTTACCGGTACCGTGACCAGATGATACGGTTGTCCAGCTGCCGGTTTGCTGCACCGACTCGATAATCTCCTCTTGCTGCCAGGTGGGGATCTTATTGAACATGACTTCTGCCGCAGATACCCAGTCATATCGGTACCGCTTAACCAGCTCCTGCCAGCGAGGATCTTCAATGACTGAACGCTTAGTTCTTGCTGCCATCATCTTTCCCGTAAAGCAGGTTATTTATTTCGTCGTCTGGTACTTCATCTTCAGCAAATTGGGAGATCAGATTGATGTCGTTAAGTGAGCCATCAGCAGCAATGTCTCCATAGCCGCCACCATCGACCAGGAGGTTAACCGCCTCGCGCTTTTCGGCCATAAGTTGCTCATGTCTGGCATGGCGAATCGCCCTTGCCTCTCGTGCCTGGCGGTCCAGTTCCTCAGGGTCATATGTCACAGATTTGACTTTATCGCTCTCACCTTCTTTCACTTCTTTACGGGCCATCTCCATCAATAGCGCCGGAACCTTGTAACCATGCGTCTCGATGTAAATCGCGGTATCAACAGCGGTCCACCCGTTCTCCTTGCGCTGCTGGTAGGCCTGCATGATGTATTCAGGTTCATTGGCTTTACGGTCGTGCTGTTCCTGCTCGCGCTTGTTCTTCGCGTAACTCTGGCGAATACCGGCAAGGGAACGGGCAGTATCGTTGATTGCACCGGCGGCAGCGGCGGCGACGGATAATGCTTTCGTAATTGGATTTGGGCCTGGTTCGCCATCTTCAGACGGCGGCGGCTCCTCGGTCAGATAGGTCAGGACCGCCTTAACTGTACGGTTCAGACAGAACAAGTTAACGAGCGATGATTCGATGGCCATCGCCTCTATATCATCAACGCCAGCGTCGGCAATTAACCTACGCGCCTCTTCGAGGTCCTCATCATTTGGGATGATGGATGTATCAAGTATCTGGCTCCCGGCCATGTACTGATCACGGGCACGCCCTGATTTGGTCTTGGTGGATACCGCATTGATCAGTTTCCCGACCGGCACGCTTTCTTCTGTTTGCCCCGCATCGATGCGCGCGTGTCTTCCGGCCTCTTTGACTTGCAGACTTAATTCATTGATTTCCTGAGATATGTTTTTAGGCTGCTTCTTGCCGTTATGATCGCTTTTTCCTTTCGCGGGCTTTTTTTGATCAATTGATCGTTTGGGAGACCGTTTTCCATTGTGATCACCTGCGCGCGCAGCGGGCTGATTGCCGACCTTGGTCGTGCCCTCACCGAGATAGCGACGTGCTGTATTGGGGTTCAAACCATAGTTAAGTGCATATTCCTTAATGGAAATCTTTTCGCCCGCCGCCCGCATTTCTGCATAGCGTTCTCTATGTTCAGACCAGTCCGTTTTTACTGCCACTGCGATCACCCCTTTCCAACGATGATCACAGTCTACTGATCGTTACATCTCGTTTGATCACTTTTGATTGGTGTTCATAGGTTTTTTGACAACCATAAAACAGTCCTATTTTTGTTATTTGATGGGTGTTTTATTGATTTTCTCGGTGGTTTTTGTAACATGTGAATCGCTATTTCAATCAATCACAAGCAGTTAGCGTTAAACGCAAGGATTAACACTATGTCTAAATCACCAATTTTTGTGGCCGTCGATGGCGGTTCTGGCAATATCGCTCTTCGTTTCCAGGACGAGCATGGCGAACTGAAGACGCACATTAGCCCCGCGCTGGTTCGCCGTGGCCTGCTTCAACAGGGCACTCAGGAATCCTCCACGACGTGGCGCACCGATGAAGATGAAATCTTCTCCGTCACCAATGACGCAACCAGCATCGAGCTGGTAAACACCTGCGATCCGGAATACCAATTAAGTCCGGCTAACCGCGTGCTGGTGCTTAACGCGCTGAGCCGCGCCGGGTTGGGCGGGCGCGATGTGGTGTTGGCAGACACGTTACCGGCAGATCAGTACTACGGTGACAACGGCATCAACAAAGCGCGCATTGAAGCGAAGAAAAGCAGCCTCATGCGCGCCGTGGAGAACTATTCCGGTGCTGCCGCCTCCCCTAACATCAAACACGTTGCTATCTATCCTGAAGCTGTCACAGCTTATGTGAGCGCTACAGTGATGCCTGACGGCAACGAAAATCCGGCGTTCGACGGCGTGCAGCGCTGCATGATTGTCGATCTTGGCCGTTTCACTTGTGATATCGCAATCGTTACCAACGAGCTCGAAATCCTTAACCGCGTTACCACTGAGCACGGCATTCACGTGATGATTAAGCGCCTCCATCACCTCCTTCAGGAGCATCAGGAAGTCCTCAACCTGCCAGAAGCGAAGGAAATCAGCCTTTCTGCTCTGGATGGTTTCATCGAACGCGGTTATGCCGGTAGCCAGGCTGCATCACGTGCGCACCTGCGCCGCGACATTCGCCCACTGGTTGAACAGGCCGCGCGCGAGCTGGCGAACGATATTCGCAACGATATTCGCAGCCTTCACCGCAACATGACCGACATCGATATGCTGTTGTTCGTTGGTGGCGGTGCTAATTGGTTGGGCGGGAAGCTGGACTATCTGCCAGACTTCTCTAAAGAGTGGCATGACTACACGTACATCCCGGACGAACCTCAGTTCGCCGTAGTGCGCGGTGTCCACCTGCTGCTCCAGAATGCTCAGCCGCGCATTCTGCAAGACTTAGCGGCAACTGCGGAGGCTTAATATGTCAGGAAGCGACACCAAGGCGAAACGTGATGTGCTGTCGATCAACATCACCGATGATTTGAAGCGATCAGCGGCTTCGTGCCGCTTCATTGATGAGTACCGTGCCACCAGCGACCGTAGCGCTAAGCGTACCAAAATCGTTAGTGCGTTGACTGCTGGCCAGATTATGCAGGAATGCGAGCTGATGGCCGTGATTGGCTTTATCGATACTGAAGCCTTTGCCAGACTCGATATCGATCAAAAACGACTGATGCTGTTGGCTCGTATGCAGGAGTTTATTGGTGTGGTACAGCCAGTTACCGCACCTGTCGTTACTGCTCCAGCGTCAACACCGGTGCAGCAAACTAAACCGGTGGCCCCTGCTGTTAAGGAGCCACCAGCGTCGGTTACTGAAGAGAAGCAGGAAAAAGCAGAGGGTTCAGCTAGAGTGAGTAAATTCGCTAACCAGCTGCCCGGTGCTTGAATCTCTACGCGGTGAATACAGCATTAACCGCGTTAAATAAGCACCTGCTCTTTCCTTCTCATCCTCATCCATAAGCATTTTTTCACGGCGGTCCGGAGGGATTCTCTCCGGATTTCTGCAACGCCTGAAGAATGCATCATCTATCCGTGTTAAGTAGAACGTTCGCGGGCGTACTGAGAGATCAACAATGCAGTCTGAGTTATAGGACAGCGCTATAGATCGCAATCTCAGATAAATATCGCGTAACGACGAGTGGTACTGCGGATACTTCAACCTTAAGCCTTCAGCTACTTCTCTGGCCGTGGCTGGCTTACCAAGCTCTATCAGATACTGCGAAATTTCCCACGACGTAAGCCTATTGTGCTTTGCCAAATAGACACCTCGATGAGACATACAGAATGTACTAATGCACATGGGATTCTACTGGCGGTTCGCCTGTTTTTCAAACCACATGAGTCACAGATAAGAAAAAGGCGCATTAAGCGCCTTGTCAAATTGGTATGCAAAAAGATTAAGATGGATACTCACAAAGAATCTTGGAATGGACTCAGAAAGCACATCACAAAACCCCTCGATGACTATACCGATGAATATCATATTACAGACTATACTAAATATTCAACATATGGATGATTAATTAGGGATGATTTCTACGGCTTCCTGGACTTCAGCTGCTGATTGCGGGGAGCGGACGCCCCATCTAATGAAAGAATAAAAAACCGCCTTGCGGCGGTTTAAATATCAACTTAGGACGTTGCACTTGTGAAACATGCTGAAAATCAAATAACCAGACCGACATACGCCAGTCTGGCTAAACTTGCTCGGTAGAATCAGCTTAGAAGTTCCATTTCACGCCTACCATCGCTGCGCTGTCGTTATAGCCTTTGTCGCCGACCTGTACCCCTATATTGCCCCAGAGATTGAGTCGTGGACTCACCTGACCTTCCACGCCCACTTTTACCTCGGCGATATTTTTCGCTCCGTCCTGACGAACATTCACTCCATCCATGGTCGTACTGAAATCACGTGAATTGTGCAGCCAGTTCAGTTCGGCAAACGGCTGGAACTCACGCTCTTTACCGTTATCCATCTTATGATGACTCCTAATCCAGGTTTTCAGGCCCAGTCGGGTCTGCACATTACCGTTACCATCGCTGGAGATACGGGTGCCGTTACTTTCCCGATGGTCGTCGGCTTTCACACCCATCCAGATCGCCTGCGCTTGTGGTTGTACAAACCATTCGTTAAGCGTTCCCTGACTGCCGGCAAACTCTCCCACTTTTTGGGCATATCCCATTTCCAGTGAGGCGGTTACCCCTTTCGATTTATACGATTCGCCCTGCAGGTCATCGCCTTTGACATTGTTATCAAACCAGCTGTATTGAGCCCAGCTATCCAGCCAGGCGCCATTATGCGACTCATCATTGGCATACCATGTTGCATAAACGCCAGCACTGTAGCCGTTGACTGAACCTTTGGAACTATAACCCGTGCGGGATGATTGGGTGTTACTGTGGTCGTTACCATAGCCGGCCATCACGCCAAGATGCCAGCGATCAAGCCCGTTCTGACTCCATTGCGCAATATCCCCCCCCAATTGCAATACATAACGGTTGCTCTGGGTTTTCAGTTGGCCACTGCCGTCACGCCAATTGTTGTGCCCACCAACGTGGCGCATCCACATACTGGTCACTTTCTGCTCACCGGTCAGTGCATCGATATACTGTGTTTCACCCAAGCGATCGTACAAACGGGTGACGAACATGTTGTTGGCCGCCGCCAGGTTAGCCGTGTAGCTGCCGCCTTCCGGACGCAAATCTTTATCGGGATCCGGATTCGGTTTTGGATCCGGATCAGGATTCGTTTTGCCGCTGGTCAGATACCAGTTGCCGCTGTTTTCATCCTGACCGCGCCCAAGGCTGTAGTCATATGCCCCCGCCACAATACGGCCGGCCTGGGTAAACTCACCGTCCGATGCGCCATCAACATGGATAACTTCGATCCCATCAATCGTTGCGGCCCCTTTCCCACCGGCGTTAGTTACGCTGACGGAAGTTGTGCCACTGGTATCGCCTTTCACCACCAGCTTATCCGTAACGGAATTGTCATCCCCCAGCACGGTGTTCAAGGAAAGATGACCACCATTACCCGTGTAATTACCATTGACCACCAGTTGATTACCGGCCTGCTGACCATTCACACCAGTTGCGAGGGTACCGCTGTTAACCAGGTCTTTCCCAACCGTGAACAGGAGGTTGTCACCGGTCCCGGTACCCACCTGTAGCACGCCGGCGTTATTCACATTACCTGCAACGCCTCCAGTGCCTGAGAGCATCCCCTCAGCAGCAATGTTGACTTCGGTACTGGCCAGTGTGACAGGAGATGTGCCATCCCCCAGAACCAGGCCGCCCTGCTCAATATCCGTTTTCCCCGTCCAGGCGGCGTTGTCACCGACGGTAATAGAGCCGGCTCCCAGCTTAGTCACGTCGCCGCTACCATAAACGTCGTTATCAAGCTGCCAGTCGGTATTACTGTTCAGCACCAGTGAACCGCTGTTGCTCACCTCTGCGCTGCCCAGATTTTCTGCGCTGAACGCGGTAAGCCGGGAATCCACATCCACAGCAAATTGCCCCGTAAAGGTACTGTTGTTGCCCACCAGCGCGACATCGCTTTCGCTGAGTTCAACCCGTCCGGCATCGCTGATACTGTTGTAAAGCGCACCTGCCGCCTTGCTCATCGTCAGCGTTCCCGCCGCCACGATATCGCCCGTGCCAAGACCCAGTGTGGTGTTTATCAGCACGCGCGCACCTTCTGCAATGGTCGTTTTTGCCGTCAGCGTGCTGTTTTCACCGGTAATGGTTAGCGTATCGCCATTGATGTTTAGCGCACCGCTTCCGGTCAATATTCCATCGGCTGTTCCGCCCTGTTCCAGGGTCAGGCTACCGCCATTGATGTTCAGCAGTGAGTCAGCCGCCGCCGTCAGCTTACGGACCGTCTGACTATAACCGTTCATGTCAAAACCGGTATCGGCAGCAAGACGCAGTTCACTGGTCTGTCCCAGAACATTATCGTTTTTCATCAGCAGGTTGCCGCTGCGTACATCGGTGATACCGGTGTAATCGTTATCCATATTCGACAGCGATACCGTCTGGCCTCTGGCGCTGTCAAAAACCAGGTCGCCACTGCCGGTCACGCGAGCGCTGAGATCTGCGGCATTACCGGCCTTTCCGTTCGCATCCAGGACCAGTGCATTGTCTCCAGAGGCCAGCAGTTCGACCTGTGTCAGACCATAGCTAATGTACAGCCCGTCATCATTTTCCCCTCCGGTAAGGCGATAATCATAGGTACCGTTCGCAACAATCTCGCCATTTTGGCTGATGCCGGCTTCAATCCCATCGCTGATGATATTGCCATTGCTATCGGTGAGCGTCAGATTGCCTGCACCGCCGGAGACGGCAGTATCTGAGGTTGCCAGTTGAATCAGCAACTGCGCATCATCCTGTTCAAGAAGTGATAGCGTGGTATCAGTCAATGGACGATCGTTAGTAATTGTGCCGCTATCAACCTGCACGGTTCCGCGTCCGGAGAGATCCATCGCGCCAGCATGAATTGTTCCTTCGGCACTGCTCTGCCCCGGCGTCACACCGTCAAAGCTGACGGTACCGCCGTTAAACGCCAGGCCGCCGATATTCTGCTCACCGGACCCCACGTGAGTGGTGTTACCCTCACCAACATTTAATGTTGCCTGACTCAGCGCCTGGGTATTTAATCCGGCCAGCTCAAAGGTGCTGTTTGTCAGTGCCAGCGTCCCCTTGAATCCATCAGCCGCATTGTTGCTGGTAAAATCAAACGCTTTACCGCTGGCGTCAACGGCGACCGTTCCCGTTCCCGCCAGATGGCTGTTAAAGGCCAGCGCAGCGTCAGATTTCAGCGACAAGGTGCTGGTCGCATCAATGTTGTAACCCGTACCGATCGCATCGTTTTGGTTATCACCCAGCGCATAAGCAACATTATTAACGGTAAATACTGAACCCGCGGTGAGATCGATATGCTCCATGCCGGTAATAGCATCTGCACGATTGAGGGTGTACTGTGCGTTATTCAGCTGAAGTTTATCCTCGCCGTCGCCACCATTGAGGCTAGTAAACAGCGAGGTTTCTGTCTCTTTGACATTTTTCAGTACGTACAGATCGTTACCACTGCCCGTCTTGATGTCGGTTGCGGTACTGCCAGATTCCAGCGTAACGGTGTTATCACCGCTCATCAGGTTAACCTGACCAACGATGCTGGCGCCCGCCGCGTTAGTAAACGCAATGCCTGCTCCTGAGAGCATTTCTACCGCTTTTTGGGACGCATCCAGCGCTTTAATAATGCCTTTATTGATAAACGTTTCCAGGGAACCGTTATCAATATTTACCACCGAGTTGCTTGTCGATTTCGAAGTCAGCTCACCAGCCTGTTCAACATTTTTGGTCGTGCCACCAACAACCAACGCTTCACCACCGTTAGCGTCGAGCACGTTAACGCTGACGCCTGTTTTCAGATCGGTTGACGCATTGGTGACGATCCCTTTGCCCGCAGCCTGCTCAACATTGATAACCAGATCGCGGGAGTCAGACATATCCAGCGTTTGATTCGTTTCGCTGCCGTCGATATTTTCAAACAGGATCCCTGTTCCGCTCCCCGTAACGTTAATCGTTCCGGAGTTAGTTTGCGCCAGGGATGCTCCGGTATGAATACCAATGCCATTCCCCACACTGATAGTTGTATCTTTTAGCTGAATACCCGCAATATTGGCGACGTTTTCAATGGCGCTTCCTTTACCAGTACTATCCATTGTAATGGTAGCTCCATCGACCAGCAGGCCTTGCGCACCGGCGGCCAGC
Source organism: Pseudocitrobacter sp. RIT415 (assembly GCF_003057695.2). NCBI lineage: Bacteria > Pseudomonadati > Pseudomonadota > Gammaproteobacteria > Enterobacterales > Enterobacteriaceae > Pseudocitrobacter > Pseudocitrobacter sp. RIT415. The sequence continues at coordinate 79,747 of NZ_QBJC02000018.1, forward strand.
AAGATACCGTGCGCGTCTCCCGATGCTTTGGTTTCTCCCGAACCTGACAGACTTAATGACGCATCATTGCCAACGAGATAGGCTGCGGTACCATCCGTCGCGCTAACCGTCGCATTGTTGTTCACAATAGAATCAGCGCCTTCAATACTGACCGCCACGCCATTAACCTTGATGTCGCCGTCGTTATTCAACGTACCGCCGGAAACCATCACGCCTGTGCTGTCCGCCTGATCAAAGTCGATGTTGCCTTTATGGTTGAGAGTACCGCCGTTACGAGCGATGTAGCCGAAAGCGCCATCCGCTGTATTGCTGGTATTCAGCGTGGCGTGGCTGGTCAGTACGGAATCGCCTTTTTTGGTTGCATCGACTGTGCCATCAAGGTTGTAGTAATTGCCATCAACAATCCCGGCCGTGGTGTCTTTTCCAGAAACGTTGATCACAGCATCCGAAGAGATTTCGCCCGTGGCGCCCCCTTCAATACGGATCCCCGTCGCGCCGGTTCCCGTGACGCTGAGCGCCAGCTTGCCGGAATCAAAATGGCTGCCGGCACCGGTGGTACGAATAATGGAGGCACTTTTACCAGATGCATCCAGCCTGGCGGAACTGTCTTCGGACCCGGCAAAGCTGGCACCGCCGTCAATGCGATACAGCGTCGCGCCCTCTGTGGAGGCATCCTGAATGCTAGACGCAGCATTTTTAATAGTCGAACCCGCCCCGTAGACGTAATAGCCCGTCTGGTTAATACCGTCGGTGAAGTTAACAGTTCCGTTCTCGGTGACGTCAATTTCGCCTTTATCACGGGCATGTACGCCAATTGCCCCGTCACCGCTCAGGTTTACCGTACCGGATAATATGGCCAGAGCTTTTTCACCCTGCGCGTAAACACCATAGTTGGCATAATGGGTGATGGGGTCGAGCCCACCATTAATATTTATGGTGCCAGAACTGGTAACCTGCGCATTCGTCAGCGCCTTTACCCCGATGCTGTTCAGGCCGTTCAAATTAATAACGCCAGCATTCACCACCTTCGCCGCCTGGGTTCCCTCACGCGAGAGGATCCCGATATTAGAGGCGACGGACTCACCGGTCACGGCACCGTTAATATCAATAGTGCCTTGCTGATTGAGCGTCGCCGCACCGCCAACGTCAATTGCCGTTGCGTTCTGGACTTTGCTGCCGATAACTATTTGCGAAGTATCAGAACCGTTATAAATCCCGTTACCGTAGAGCTGAACGCCAACGGAATGCTGTTTGATAGCAATATCAGAAGTCGTATCTGTCGGAGCACGTTGCGCCAGGCGGCCAATGTAGAGCGTTCCACGATTGTTAAAGATAGTATTTTGCTGAGTCACCACACCGATGTTGGCGCCATCGCCCAGAATGCTGCTGGCTTCGTTACTTGCGGCAATATTGATCGCGCCATCGTTATTTAACGTCGCACTTCCACTCATTAACACGCCGGTATTACCGTAGTAATTCCCCCTAGCCGCCACGTTAATCACGCCCGTGGTATTATTGTTCACTACCGACTGGCCGTTGGCGAGGATTGCCGTATGTACGCCTGCAGCAACTCCTGCAGCACCGCCCTGGAAAAAGGCGGCCATCTCCGGGTTAGTGCCGGCATCAATCACGCCATTGTTCTCAACAAAGGAGGTATTTCTTGCCGCAATGACGTATGCCCCACGGTAGGTGTTTCCGGCGGTGCCGAGGGTACCGTTATTGATCAGCGTCGCGCCGTTCTCGAGGTTAACCACGGTGGCATCTGAACCTACCAACTGGACATTGGCATCGTTATCGATAGTCACGTTGCTGTTGCTGCCTTCGCCGTGAATATAGGAAACAGCATCACGGTTAACAAAGGCCCGTACTGCATCGTCAGAGGCAATAGCACCAGTATCGGCAAAAATACCGTGTAAGGAGGCGTCGCGTGCTTTATTCAGCTCAGCAGCGTACTGCTCTTCAGTGAGTTGAATTGTGCCGTCCTGAAGGGCCTTAATCAGCGCATCATTGTAGGCCTTAAACTCCGCAACGTTGGTAACGTTTTGCTCACCGATAACGCTGTTAAATGAGCCTACAAAATCAGCAGCAGTCATCCAGGCAAGCGCGTTGCTGCTATCCTTAATATTGTTATCATTATTGCCCAGCTGAACCACGGTTTTGGCCTGATAGTTAATACTACCTCCATCGGTTACGTGAAAAGCTGAGGACAGGTTTTTATTGTTTACCGAGCTTTTCAGAATAACGTTGAACTGATTTTCTGCTGCGCCCATCCAGTTACCAGTTTTCTGGCCGACGTCCACATCAAGCGAATCACCGGCACCGATCTGATAAAAATTACGATCGACATACTGGCCATCTTTGCCGACCGGCGTTGACACCACAACCCTGAAGTCTTTTGCGGCCTCGGTTTGCATATCGCTATTATCAAAAACATTCATGGTGACCGTACTGCCCGTCACCGGATCTATGTAATTAATCGATTTGGTCTGCGATCCCATGCGGAAAATATCTTTATCAACCCATTGCGCGGAATCGTTGGTAATCACCCCCTGGTCTCTTGCCTGTTCCAGAGTCATCCACTGACTTCCTGATGCCCCTTTCGTGATACCGGCAAAGCTACCAACAAGGCGTGATGAACCTGAGATAATCTCCTCGAAGGGATCCTGTGGCGTAAAGTCATGAACCTGTATATCAGCAGCGATAACTTCGGACGCGCATGCCGTAAAGATTCCCAGGACAATCGCCGAGAGCGTAAATGTTTTAAGACGCTTAGGTGAATCTGGGTTAACGAGACTACGAGATATTCGACAGTACCCTTTAGCAAGTTCTGAAACCACCACAAATGCATTCATCTGGGCATTCCAGATAACTTTAAATACTTTATTCATGTATTTTTTCTCTTAAATTCGCGCTGGAAGGAAAATTTGACCTTTTTTCGATACAACCAAATTACTTAACCCAACTTTAAGTCGATTGTTTCAATAAATGGCCCTATTTTTATGTGGGCATATTAGCATAAGAAAGATACAGAGATCGATAATGACGATCGTTTAAGCTATATTGATAGTTTTTAACAATCAGAATTGATCCACCGATCGTTTTTTACAATGAAAATGTTATCGTTTCTGATAATGGCGCCCTCAGAAGTTGACCAGAACACAGTGGTAAATGTTGCCGTGGTCAGGCACAGTCGGTTACGTTGTTGACAGGTTCCACCGTCCATCCCTTCCGCCTGATAAGCCATAATCCGCTTGTAGTCATCGCGTGGTTTTTTTCACTTCGGTGAAGTTTGCGACGTACAGAGCGTGATTTCGGGAGCCATGGTGCCGGCAAAGCCGGTGCCCGGGGGCGGTATTTGGTAATAGGGCAGCCTGACGTAAAGGTGGGCAGACCACGGAAACGCTGACACAGAGGAAATTGTTGCGTGGCTGAAACACATCAATCTGACAGGCGATTATATTGGAAAAGCAAAGAGAACCCGGATTGCGGTAAGTTTCGTCGGTTGAGACTGGCTAAAGTCGAAAGGTCAAAAAAAGCCCTTAACGTTCAATAATTTTCGATATCCAAACTACCCCTTGCTCAGGGACACACCTTTACGCGCAGCGGCTTGAGAAAGGCTGAGACGGCCATCCTGAAGCGCGGCTAAGAAGTTCATAGCTACATCGTGTTTCTCTGAGATATTCATTGTTTTCCTGCCTGGCTAATTTTGTCGCGCCGGAGGTGGAGTTGGATAACCTACCGGCAATCTATTAATACTAATTATGTGATTATTTAGTTAAAGCCTTGATGATGTTGCCTGCGACAGCTTCCCAAGTGAACCCAGCCACTTTCTCAGCGTTCGCTTTACGGTCAACCGCCTCTAACACCGTAGGCCAGTCAATTCGGGATGAAATCACTACATGGTTCACCAGTGCCAAACGGTCGGGAACGATACAATGCTCAGGAGTGAGCACCAGCGCGCCGCACATAGCGGCCTCCAGCACGGTCAGGCCGAGACTTTCAGGATGAGTGACAATAAAGATATCCGCCTGCCGCAGTTCTGCTGCAAATTCGGTTGCCGGTATGCCTTTACGGCGATACGGCTTAAGGCAAATGTTATCCGGGTCGACATCAATCAAACCATCATCTGTGAGCGTTCTGGCCATAAACGTAACCCCCAGTGCGGCCAGGTCACGTAGGTTCATCATAATGGTCAGCGAATGGTCGTACCCGGAAACGTCGAATGCAGCGTGATCAATAAAAATCCTCAGCTGGTCACCCTGTTTTTCTTCTGGGTAGAACAGGCTCTGATCTGCAGCCCATCCCACATAGCGGTTATAACGCTGGTGGCGGAACAGCCGGGATTTGTTACCCAGAAACTTCCAGGTATCGTCGCGAACGGTAAATGTCAGATCCACCGGCGCGCCATCGAGGAGAGAACCATCATAGATCTGGGTCACCGGCACACCGGCAAGGTCGCGCAGGCGAGAGCCAATTGAAAGAGGTATTCGAGTGAAGTCCCTTACACCCGGAGACAAAATAGCGTTGGCACTGCTCAGCTTGACCAGCGTTATAACGCTATCGGCATAAGCTGTAGCGTCTTCGTCGGGCGAGTAGCCACGGTGGAATGCCAGTTCGATACCAAGTGAGCGGAATGCAGAGCAAAGATGGTACATCCACATATCGCTGTAGCATTTAACTTCGTCCGGGGACTTCTTTTGCGTTCCAATAATCAGGAGCTTCAATTTGCCCCCCTGGCGCTTTCAAAGGCATTTTGCATCTGGACGTATAACTCATGCCCATCGGTATCATGATGCAATTCAGCCCATCGCTCCCAATGCTGCACCACGGCTTGCCATTCAGGACCGCAATCATTCATTTTAGAAAAATTGTTATGGAATTCAGGAACAGCCTGCAGCAACTTCAGGCAGCGGCCAAAATCATCCGGATCTATGGGGTATGCCGATTCAGGAATAGTTCCCTCCCACCAATCACCAAAAGTTCCGCCGCTGAGAACAAATGCCATATAACGGCTACTGCTGCCTGTTTCATCACTGTTTAACCACGCATTCAGGCCCATGCCCGGTACCACCGAAACATAAGCACGGCCATACTCAGCGACAATAAGATTCGCAGCCTCAATTACCTTGTTCATTCGACCATCAGCCGGTAAGCCCGGATGTTGGCGGTTCAGTTCATGACTAATAGCGGTGATCAATTTAATTTGGTTAATCTGATAGCTCTTCACAACTTCACGCTCCCCATAAAGGCCAGAAACTTATTGATGGCCGAGTTTATTAACTTGTCTCGATCATTAGCCCGTACCTTGTCCATGAACGCTTTAGCTGCTACAACGTCACACTCGCTCACGCCAATCGTGCCTTCACCGACAAACCACTCTGCATACCGTTTGCCTTCCGGAAAGTTAAAAAATACTTTATGGCGACCATTCCATTCCCGATAAACCTGTACGTTCGTGACGCCAGGGAATCTGGATAAAGTCAGCTCTTTAACTTCAGCCAGTTTCGCCGCAGCCGCCGCACGTTCTGCTTTACCTAGGGCCTCGCGCTCATGATATTTAGTCTGGCAATCCGCATCACAAAACAAACTTTCATCTTCCCAAACACGTTCTGCATTGCCTTCAGCACTAACCATCGATGCGCAGTATCTGCATTCCTGCCACCAACTGAATTCCTCCACTAACGCCTTCTGGGGAACAATGGCCTGAGCGGCGTATTTATCCGCCTCAGGCATTCTGCGACATGATGTAACCTGGCTAAACTCAACATCCAGCTCGCCTGCGCCAACCCTTCGGGCGACGACATTCGAGGAGGCAAAAACGACGCATCCATACTCATCACCCTGTACGTTATACGCGAGCAACGGTTTTTCATTTTCTTGAACGTCAGTAGTCATACTATCAACCATTAATTAGTATAATCTGTAATGATACATGCATAGTTAATAACGGTTCTAGGGTAATTTTTGTGGGAAACGACACTTTTTTCTTAGTACTTATCGCAGATCAAAGTTGTGGTTATTAGATACACAGGCGAAAAAAAACCGCGCTGGGCGCAGCTTTATCAGTTGGAATCCTCGAGCAACTGCAGTCCATTCCGGAGTTGCTCTATCGAGATACCTTGCAATAGTTCGTCCCCCAAACGCACGTAAATCATCATGGGAAATGCTTCCGGTATCGGGCGGATAAGATCTCGATTCTCTTCCTCTAAGTTCCGGGTCCCAGAAATCCCCTAACGTCTTAATGATTTCATCGTGGTCGTAGGACTTCAGGTGTAGGTTTTGCTCATCAAACTAAAAATCCTGCTTCAATAGTATTGATCAGCCATATTAAGTCATTTCATATGCATGGCCTTTGTATATTTGATTAATAACTTTAAGGTGCAAAACAATTCCTGTTGAGTCTTTAGGCCTAGTTTGTCCATAGCGCTTCTTTTATGTGTACTAATAGTCTTGACGCTACTGCCAGTATGCTGACTCCAATTACTTGGAGTAATCCCGCTGGCAATTGATTTCATTGTGGATGTCTCTCTTGGTGTTAATCTAAACTTAGGTTGAATGCTGACTAATGGGGTATCCTCAGAATATACAAATTTTTCTAATTTCTTTAAAATATCATTAACACTCATTGTCATGTCTATGGTCTCACCTTTTTTAACTTCAGTGTAGAACATCATCTCCCAGCCGATGTTAAATCTCTTCGGGGTGATATAAACAACCGCCCCGTCAAAATCTGCAGCCGTAAGCTCTGCTGAATATGTAGTATCGATAAATACCAATCGTTTAGTTTTGGTTTCTGGCAATGAACTTTCGACTAAAAATGACAGCCCTAAATGTAGATACAGATTATCAGAAATGATACGCATAGCAGCACTCGTTCGTAGTATGTTTTTCATGCATCTTAAAAGTACTAGCCCACCTCGTGAGGACCCTATAAGTTATATCAACCATGTTAATGCGCGAAATAATCACTGACACTGCATGTTAAATCCGTCGATTAACAATCAAGTTCGATGCGTATAAGAAACAAAAAATAATAATAATGCAAACCAATATCGCCAAAACATTCAATTGATTATTATCAGCAAAAAACTCATTAATTGTATAACCATATGATTTTAAAGAAATAAACAAAAAAACAACATCAATATGAGAAATTTAGTTACTTACGGACAGTAACACCTTATGATACTGATTTTGAAGTAAAAAAAACAAAACCATGAATAAAGTAATACTAAATATTTCGCATCTTATTCGTATACCCACCAACAATCCTAAACCAACAACAGAATTACAGCTATAACGAGCTGCCACTAAGGGATATAAGCGCCCACTTCATCAGTGCTGAGCAGGAATAGATTATTATTTTATTAACAAAAATAATTGTTTTTGATCATAGGAATAAGCGGTAATTTTCCCAGAAAGATCTTAAATCTTGTATTCTGATTATTTCAAAGTTTGAAAATAAAAATACATAACGATAATATGCTTACAACTAGTACATGACTAAAAATCCGCAAGATGCAATGTAGTTATGGATTGAACTTAGAAGTCATTAACAAATGATGAGCAGTACTGACCAGAACGCCCTGTGTGAACAATGACATTTTTGGACGTTTTTTCCCCTAAGGCGCCATCCGCAGCACATCGCAGGCCAGTTGCCCGGTCATATGCGGCGACATCGACCAGCCAATGACGGCGCAGGCTGGCAGCAATAACTTTAATGTTGTATTCCGGCAGTTCCTCAGCAAGCCGGGGCGTACCATAACGCTGTGTTGCTTTAGTGAATGCCTCACTGACAACGTTATCACTACCGGGCCGGAACTGCTGGAGTGGACCTGAATTATGGAGACACACGCACCAGACATGCCAGCCCGAAACAAACGGCATATGGCTTTGACGCTGAACGTAGTCCGGTAATTTTCGATAAAGATATACTTCATTTCAGGCGCTTCACCAAGTATGTTGCGGCCTATTGGAGAATTATGTATCGGCGGCAATATCAAATAAAACAGTTAGTTAATCACTATTAAAAACATTAGCAGGCTAATTTGTATGACAAATATTTGCATTAGGATGTTTTTTTTAGTTCCATATGTTCACAGAATACATCTGATAGCGAATACCATCTTTGCGGTACATGAACCATACTGCCACTGTTGTGCTCAATGGTTTTACGATGTTCAGATAGCGTCGCTTCCCCCTAGGCCAATATAATCAGCCTCTGAAGGATTAATCTAAATATGAATCTTATTTATAATATAGTGTGGAACCATTCCCTCATGGCATGGACCGTAGTTTCCGAGTTTGGAAAAGGAAAAACCAAAAGTTCTTCCCCGAAAGCTAAAACAAGATCCATAGTACGCACCACCTCTGCAGTACTTGTTGCTATGGCCAGCAATGCCTATGCAATTGATATCAATGGTTATACAGATTTTAACTCATCCACAACTATCACTGACGGTATGCAGTGGAACACAACGGCAACCGTTCAAGTAGACGCAGGTGCTGATGTTACGGTTTCCAACCCATCTGGTAACACAACTTTGAATATGGCCCCGGCTGGTGGGGGAAATACTTCTTTATGGATAAATGGCGGTTCATTAACCGCTAGCGATAATGGCAGCCTACAGATGGGGAATAATAGTCTGTTACAAATAGGCGGTGCTCAGGTTGGGGGGTTGACCAGTGAACAGTCTGGTGGCTCAGCAGGAACGTTATCTGTCGGTGATTTAACAACTGCTACTGCTGCTACTGACGCCACAATCTGGATGTTTGGTTCTGCAACTTCTACAGCAAAACTGAATGCAAATAGTATTGATCTGGAAGCTGATAAAAACGATTTGTTCATTGATAAACCTAGTAATTCAGAGCTTGGTGCTGACATTAATGTCGTCAATGATATGACTGTCATTAACAAGACTGGGGGTAGCTTCCTTTTAGCAGGAAATTCGAGCCTTAATGTTGGAGGTAATCTTTATCTCGACACTACCAATGGTTCGTTTCTAGTTAGTAATGACAGTAGCACACGAGGTATTAATGTTGGTGGTGATCTAACATTAACAAATAATGTTAAATTATCTTCTGACATTAACTCCGTTAGTACTTCCGCAGGGATTTATTCCGCTGTTGTAAATGTCGCAGGTGATATCAATGTGATCGGTAAAAATGTTGGAAACACCGGGTTGCAAATCATCAATGCTGGAGGTTCCGGAGTAACTACTCTTGGTGATTTTAATATTTCATCAACAGTTAGTGGTAACACCACTGATGTTATCTTCGGCCATGCTGCTAAAGTAACCAGTGAGAAAGATATCAATCTTAGCAGTGTGAATGGTAGTGCCGTAAACCTTTATATTGGTGATTCAAAATATGGGGCTCCAACAGATATATCTGCTAAAAGCATCACTATGTCAGGTGATGGTGATAATAAAGTCATTTTCAATAATAATAAACCAACTAAAATTGGTGAAGATGGTTATATATTTGATGTGGCAATTGATGGCGCAGGAAGCGTCGAGCAGCAGTCAGGACACACAACATTAAGTGCCGCGTCAAACTACAATGGCGGCACGGTCATCAATGGAGGCCTGCTTTCGATTTCGGACAGCAAGGCATTGGGAAGTGGGGGTGTGGTAGTAAATACTGACCCTGGTGATATAACTAAAGGTTTAGATATTGCCTATACTGATGGTTCTGATTTCACCAATACTCTGAGTGGTAGTGGCGACACAACCGTTTCAGGGGATGCGAAAATCGTCAGTGACAACAGCATCTACGCCGGTAACTGGAATGTTGTTGGTGTAGCAACATCAGCTCAGAATGCGACTAATAGCCATGACAATTTTGGCAGTGGGAGTATAAACATTGCCGAAAATGGTTCTTTAATTGCAGACACAGATGATTCATTTTTATTTGATAATAAGCTTACTGGCAATGGTCAGCTAACTGCAAAAAATAACGGCAACGATTTTAATTTTTCATCTACCGTTGGCAATGAATTCGCAGGCGACGTTCTCCTCGAAACGAATAAATTTGAACTAGATGGCGTTAATACAACCACCTTAGAAAATGCCACGCTGCATATCGGAAATGAAAACACAACAACTATAGGTAGTGGTACCCAAAACATCGGTGGATTAGCGTTTAATGGTGGGACACTCGTTTTCGGGGATATTTCACCAGGAACTACTACAAGTGACAATTTCATAGAGACGAGTAAGAACTTAGACTTAACTGGCAAAGGGTCTATTCAAATTACTGATAGCGGTAGTTTTGACAACATACCTCATGCTCCAGATGGCACGCGTCCTCTACTCCAACAGGATGATGCCGGGGTTATGGTTAAGCTGGCAGACAGCACAGGAACCATCACAGGTAGCGGCGGTGACCTTAACCTAATAGATCAAAATGGTAATGCAATATCTGATGCTATTGTAAACAATATTACTCAAAGCGGAGAGACCGTTGCCCAGGGCACCTATGATTATCGTCTTACAAGCGGTGATGATAGCGACGGCCTATATATAAATTATGGTCTAACCAAAGTTGAGCTGTTGGCACAGGGAGATAATGCTTTAACACTAACGGCAGACGGTAATACTGGCAATGCAGCAGACCTCAGTGCTCAAGTAGTCGGTAATGGTGATCTCAGAATAGATACAGACACTGATGTTTCATTGTCCAACAGCGGGAACAGCTACACCGGCGCCACATGGGTAACCGCTGGCGGGCTAAAAATGGGAAACAATGATGTACTGGGCAACACTCGTTTGCTTAATCTGGCTGGCGGAACACATCTGGATATGAATGGTTACAGCCAGACATTGCAGAATCTGATCACTGAGTCAGGCAGTACACTTGATTTTAACAAAGGGGCTCTGACAGTAAACAATGGGCAGGTTGACGGTGCGATGATTGGTGCAGGCAGTCTTAACGTTACTGGGGGCACCCTTACCATAAGTAGCGATAACTCAGATATGTCTGCTGATACTACTATAGCTTCTGATGGTGTAGTTAGAATGCTTGCTAATCAAGCTATCGGTACAGGAAAAGTAAATAACCAGGGAACATTATACCTTGGACAAAATGATGCCGTTTCAGGGGCATCAGTCGCCGCAACATTGCCATCTCAATACCAGGTTGGTGAATTGACCAATAGCGGTACGGTTGTTATTGGACATAACGACGCAAACAATAATCCTGTTGCTGGTACCACTTTAACTGTGAATGGAAATTACATCGGTGACAATGGTCATTTACAGTTCAATACCACACTAGGTAACGATAGCTCTGTAACTGACAAGCTTGTTATCACAGGTGATACTTCAGGAAACACTTTTGTCAGCGTAACGAATGCCGGTGGTGCTGGTGATTACACACTGAATGGTATTGAGCTTATCGATATTAGCGGCAAATCTGATGGTATTTTTACACAGTCTGGTCGTATAGTCGCTGGAGCTTATGACTATTCTCTGGTTCGAGGGACCGGAAGCAATAGTAACAACTGGTATTTAACAAACACAAAACCTGTTGACCCTATTGACCCTGTTGACCCTGTTGACCCTGTTGACCCTGTTGACCCTGTTGACCCTGTTGACCCCGTTGACCCTGTTAACCCTGTTAACCCAAATGTTCGCCCTGAAGGCGGGAGTTACATCGAAAACCTTGCCGCAGCAAATAGACTATTTAACACAACCCTCCATGACCGTCTCGGTGAAACCCAATACGTAGATGCTCTGACAGGTGAAAAAAAGGTCACCAGCCTGTGGTTACGACAAGTAGGTAGCCATAATAACTGGCGTGATGGTAGTGGCCAATTAAAAACCCAGAGCAATAGTTATGTTGCACAATTGGGCGGAGATATAGCTCAGTGGTCTTCAGATGGTCTTGACCGTGGTCATCTTGGCCTGATGGCTGGTTATGGCAATAACCACAATAATACCCATTCCTCAGTGACTGATTATAGTTCGAAGGGTTCCATCAATGGTTATAGCGCAGGTATCTACGGTACATGGTTTGCAAATGATGCTGATAAAGCGGGCTTGTATGTTGATAGCTGGCTCCAGTACAGCTGGTTTAAAAACCACGTGAACGGACAGGAAATTGCTGGAGAATCTTACAAATCTAAAGGGTTCACTGCTTCATTAGAAAGTGGTTACACCTTCAAGATGGGTGAGTTTTCGGGTAGCCATGGAACTCTGAACCAATGGTTTATTCAACCTCAAGCACAAGCAACCTGGATGGGTGTGAAAGCAGACGACCACCGAGAGGCGAACGGCACACGAGTTAGTAGCGACGGAGACGGAAATGTTCAAACACGCCTTGGCTTAAGAACTTATCTCAAGAGCCACAATGCTATAGATGAAGGCAAAGGACGAGAGTTTGAACCATTTATTGAGGCGAATTGGCTGCATAATACACGTAGCTTTAGTGCAACAATGGACGGAGAACGAATCAGCCAAGCAGGTGCTCGTAATATTGGTGAGGTTAAAGTGGGCATTGAAGGACAAATTAACCCACGTGTCAATTTATGGGGTAATGTCGGTACCCAGGTAGGTGATAAAGGGTATAGCGATACCAGTGCCACACTGGGTGTTAAATATAATTTCTAGTCGGATAGTAACCGGGGACAAGTTCCCCGGTTTTTTAAAGAAATCCTCAAGACTTAAAGTCAACGTTGGTAATGATTAAGGAAACAAAGTCCACCAAAGGTGTGGATAGAGGTTCGCAGCGCGCCCTTCCAGTATTTCTTTTCTTTCACGATGGTTATCGTTATCAAGCTGCAAAACCTTCTGCGACTCAAGCCGTGACTCGGCAAGGTCAAGCACCTAATTGTACAAATCGACGTCATTACCGGCGACATCTGCATTCTCCTGCGCCAGTATCATGAGACTATCGATGCCGTTCTGAATGTCACGAGTCGACATGTCATCGCCCTTCACATGTTTCATTGCATAGTCGAGCTGGGTGATACTGCTGGTGACCCCCTGTTCAATTAACTCAATCAGATCAGGGGATTCCTCTTACTTAACTTCAGTATTAACGGTCATGGAATTTCTTATTTAGCTAGTTTTTTCTGCTTCTTTTACAGTCATGTGCCCAAGATAGGATGCAGCCAGCAGCGGAGTATTCGGAGGAAGATTCTCCTGGTGAGCTGCAATGGCGATCCCCATGGGCGATAGGTTGCGTTTTTTGCTCTGGTAAATGATGGACTGCAGGCCTTTCCCTGTATCAAAACAGATTGACCAGAAATGGTAACGGCGCTGGAATAAACTAATCATAGGTATCCTGTCGACATAATCACCACACTCAGACCATACTAATTTTAATGAAACAATACAGATAAATTAGTATGGTTTGTATTGTTAATTACTCATTTTCCTGATTTGTGATCTGGTTTTTTAAGATGAGGGGGATGAGTAGTACTGGAAGCTCGGCAACCAGGCCTCGCAAGAATCGTATGGGCGAGGCTGACCATGGAAGACAACTACACTTGCTGACGCGGGGAGAATGCCGTTACCGCGAGAGTAGCGCTCAGTCGCCCACTTATTTTCACCGAGCTTTGCAATATCGGCTTTATAGCTGACGAACAGCTCCGGATGAATGCTCTGCCAGCGGCGACAATCGCCTATTACACTGCGAATGAAGCCTTGATCCCCCCACTTCGAGGTAACTGTACATTCTGCAGTATGTCGCATCGGGTCTTTCCAGAACGTATTCCAGATCTGCGCCTTCGTGTTATTGGGGATGTACATGATAGAGCTCATCAGGTACTGGGGATGGTAGAAATCCGTCAGCATGACCATCGTTTTACCGGTGATCTTCAGCAATTTGCTGATACTTCCGACTATCACAGTATCGAGGTCGAAGTAGAGTAAATCATCCTCAACATCCGGACGGAACAGATCAATCTTGGCCCACCAGCCTTGCATGCCACGATAAGAATGGCTGAGCGGAATGCAGGTCACCCGATCCATGACAAACGGCGTATCGGTAAAGCAAATAATTTTGTAGCCGGTCGGCAGCTGCGCCACCAACGTTTTCACATGGTCTATGCAGTAATCACCACCGGAACGCAGTACCAGCGCTATCGTTAAGCGTTTTTTAGCCATTGTTTTAAGCTCATTTGAGGGATTGAATTCAGCTTCCCACAGGAGACGACATTGACCTGAGGAAGCGCAGAACGGAATAAGAGCGGAAGATGAGAAAGATTGTTTGGTAGCCCGCCACTATGCACGCGAGGCTCTTGTGTGGCGTCTACACCGACCAGAGCAACATTCTTAAAGCCAAGATGGTACGCCAGGCCAAGAGCGCCCCAGGCGGAATTACCGTTATGGATCTTGGTTTCGTCTTCTGAGAGCGTTAATTTCGCGGACCAGCGCCATAACCACCATTCAGGGCTTCCTTTAACAGGTGGCTCAACCCCCTGCTCTCCTACCCGTTCAAACGGATACACATGATTAATATCTGGCGCACCGGCGGTGCAGTAATTCACATTACGGCGGCGGATACGTAAACGACGAATGTTGTCGCAGGAAGGATCGAGAGTGAAAAAGTAGGATGCGCGGGATAGCCAGTCGATAGCGCCATTTACGGCAATGATTGGCACGCCGCGTGGCGGAACAAAACCAGCCGCTGAGGGGCCGGAAGCCACAATGATCACCCGATCACCGCTTCGAGGCTTTTTATTGGGAAGCATGTAAGTTCAGTTCTCCGGGAACAGTTAATTATGTCGATATGCGATAGCTCGTTGCGCACACCGTCGAATTCGCGATGCCACTTCTGGACACTGGTTTCTGTGGGATTACGTAAATGCCTTGTATGTCGGCCATGGAAATGAATGCCCTCTCGGATAGAACAGTCATAGCCCAGGAGATAGATATGTTTTGCCCCTAAGCTGGCGGCAAACTGGATGGCCATAGAACCAGAGTTAAACTCAACTTCAGGTGTCCCTATGCGCTGATATTCAACGCCATAAAGAACACTGGCTGACCGGGAAGCGGTGCAGCGTCTGATACCTGCAGGGACTGCGCCCCCGTATCGCCGCCACCAATCTTCATCCCCAGCAAACAACGCATACGGCTGTCGAAACATGCTGTATGCGTTATTAACTGCAATAACCGGGTAACCCAGGCCTTCTATCTCTTCACAATCCACTTTCTTCAATGATGGTCCCGAAGCAACACAAAAGACTTCATCAAACAACATGAGGCTCCGTGCGGATCAGGAGGATTGTGTTTCACCACCAGCATCGATAGAGACATTACCAGCGGAAATCTCAATGTGAGTCGGCGTTTTAAACTGAACAGGTAAATCAGAAACAACGCTGACACGACCATCACCGAAAATGGTGACGCGACTGCCAACCGTTTCGACCTGCAGCGCTTCACGTTTAGGTACACGAACTTTGATTACTTCAACTTGTTCTGGGATTTCAGAAACTGTATCTGTGGTCATTAGAGCCTCATTAGCAATGTTAAAGGTGCGGTTTATCACCGCACCGGATAGGTTAATGAGGAGAATTAAAGCATAAGTTACATTTTAAAAATACTAATTATGAGCTTAGTTTTATATATCAGTAATAGACTGACCTGCTTCGAGCAGCCAATACCTGAGGGTCAATTTCACCATCATTTCCCAGCCTATAACGATCTCCGCGCAGTAGCCCTGCTCACGCAACCGGCGCTGCCACTCCAGCTGTTCTGGTGAGGGTTTGCCCTTCCCATACTTAAGCTCAAGCCTTAGTCCATGGTAAATCCCGCGAGCGGCATCGAGCGTGGCGTCCGGATAACCCTTTTTCTGGCCTTCGGCCTTCATGTCGAAACCCACTTTATCTGAGCGCGCGCCGCCGTTTGGCGTGGCATGCAGCAGATCGTAAATTTCTCGATGTTTACGGTGCATGAAATCGAAATAGCGCACCTGGTCCCAGTGTTCGTAATTGCTCTTTAGCAATTCTGGTTTGTTCGCCAGCTGCGTCAGCGCCTTAGCGTGAACAGAAGGAGCCAGATCCATTTCTAACCGGGCGATAACTTTGGCCATCTTGCCTTTAGGGGCTTCGGTGACATCAGGAATATCATCAGAGCGCCTTTTACCCGTCTTCTTCAATCGGCCATTTTTATCTCGACCAGTGGACTTCAGCCAGTCCTCATCAAATCGAAGCATACAATCCACCTATGTTTAGTTTTCTTAAGACCAATAAATACAGAATATACTAAACAAAACCAGGAGGTGCATATAAAAATCTACTTCGTACTTTTTTTGTGTAGTTATTCTTGATATTTTGCTAATAGTGTATGATGGGGTATAAAAGCACAGCTTCTCACGGATATAATAATGAAAAAAAAACCTTATTCAGTACCACGCAGCCTTGATAATAATTCCAAAGAAGAACAGGAAGTGGAACAAATTGCAATTCCGGACAAATTTTTAAAACATTTAAATGCTACAGGATTATTGGGTAATTTAAGCCAGCAGTATGAACTGAATCAACAAAATCTTGGGAAATTAATATCCAAGCAGACAGAAGAATGGAATAATCATCAAATTAATAATCAACAAAAACTCCGTAAAGAATTACAGAAGGACTCAGACATTGGCGACACGATGCGCAAAAAAATGGCTGAATTGCAGAAATCACTCGGCGCTAGCAGCGAGATAAGCAAGCTATCGGAAAAATTTCAAAAAAAATATGACATTAGCAGTCAGTTACTAAAGCAAGCGGATGAATTCCAGAGAAAGTTTGGTGTTGGCAATCAGCTGCTTAAACAATCGGAGGATTTGCAGAAAAAGTATGGCATCGGCAGTCAACTGCTTAAACAAGCGGAGGATTTGCAGAAAAAGTATGGCATTGGCAGTCAGCTGCTTAAACAATCTGAAGATTTGCAGAAAAAGTATGGCATCGGCAGTCAGCTGCTTAAACAATCTGAAGATTTGCAGAAAAAGTATGGCATTGGCAGTCAGCTGCTTAAACAATCTGAAGATTTGCAGAAAAAGTATGGCATCGGCAGTCAGCTGC
>NZ_QBJC02000019.1:0-92221 GCF_003057695.2 Pseudocitrobacter sp. RIT415
ATGTCCCCGAACACCTGTCTACCATGTCCCCGGACCGTACACTCCCACAGGGAGAGGGAGAAAAGCAGACCGCACGGACAGTCCCCTCTCCCTTGAGGGAGAGGGTTAGGGTGAGGGGGAGAGGCAAATTCAGTACCCCGCCGCCAAATCATCCACCGAGCGCGGATCAGACGCGCCATACAGCGTGCCATCTGGCCCAACCATAATACTTTGCATACTGCCCATCGCCTCTTTCAGCGCCACTTTCTGCCCCTTCTGCTCAAGCAACTTCAGCGTATCCGGGCTAAAGCCCTTCTCTACGCGCAGCTCATCCGGCAGCCACTGATGGTGGAATCGCGGCGCGTTAGTGGCTTCCGCAACATTCATCCCATAATCGATGGTATTTACCACCATTTGCAGCACCGTGGTGATAATCCTGCTGCCGCCAGGGCTGCCGGTAACCAGCCAGGTTTTGCCGTCTTTCACCACAATCGTTGGCGACATGGATGACAGCGGGCGCTTCTTCGGCCCTACCGCATTCGCGTCACCACCGACCAGGCCATAAACGTTCGGCACACCCGGCTTGGCTGAAAAATCATCCATCTGGTTATTCATCAGAATGCCACTGTTTCCGGCGACAATCCCGGTGCCAAAGGTGGTGTTCAGCGTATAGGTCACCGTCACCGCATTACCGTCTTTATCCACCACCGAGAAATGGGTCGTTTGATTGCTCTCATAAGGCGCGAGCTTGCCGGGGCGAATTTCGCTGGATGGTTTCGCCTTGTTGAGGTCAATCTGTTCGGCGAGCGATTTAGCGTAGGCTTTGCTGGTCAGCGCCTGCCAGGGCACCTTCACAAAATCCGGGTCACCAAGGTATTCTGAGCGATCCGCATAGGCATGTTTCTCCGCTTCCGCCATCACCTGCATGGCGTCGGCGCTGCCAAAACCATATTTATGCATGTCGAAATTTTCGAGGATGTTGAGGATTTGCACAATGTGGATCCCGCCAGAAGAAGGCGGCGGCATGGAGAAGACCTGATAACCGCGATAATCACCGCTGATTGGCGTGCGCTCTACCGCTTTATACTCTGCGAGATCCGCTTTGCTGATCAGCCCGCCGTGCTTGTGCATCTCGTCGGCAATCTGATCGGCGATGGCGCCTTTATAAAACGCATCCGGGCCATTTTCGGCAATCAGCTCCAGGCTTTTCGCCAGATCTTTTTGCACCAGTTTGTCGCCCTTTTTCAGCGGCTCGCCGTCTTTCCAGAAAATCGCTTTACTGTTTTCATGGTTGGGAATGACTTCACTGCCGTAGGTTTTGAGATCGTCAGCCAGCGCATCGTTCACCACAAAACCGTCGCGCGCCAGTTTGAACGCGGGCTGAATTACTTTGTTGAGCGGTAGCGTGCCGTACTTTTCCAGCGCCAGTGAGAAACCGGCTACCGTACCCGGCGTGCCGGAGGCCAGATGTGACGTCAGGGATTTTTTGCTGTCCGGGTTACCGTGATCATCAAGGAACATATCACGCGTAGCCTGGGCGGGGGCCATTTCGCGAAAATCGATTGCCGTCGTATTCCCGTCTTTGGTTCGCAGCAGCATAAATCCGCCACCGCCCAGGTTCCCGGCTTGCGGATGCGTGACCGCCAGCGCGTAACCGACCGCTACTGCCGCATCAACGGCATTACCGCCCTCTTTGAGGATTTGCACCCCGACCTGAGTGGCGAGCGCGTCCACCGTTGCCACCATCCCCTGATGCGCGCGCACCGGGTGAAAAACATCTTCCTCTACGCCATAAGATACCGGTGGTGCTGCAGGCTCGGTCGTCGCTGCCGCCACGGCAAAACTCCCTCCCGCGGTTAGCGCGGCAATCGCCAGCCAACGCGCAAACGTCTGTTTCATCATCGTTGTTCTCCAGAATTGGGGTCACAGTTCCCGTTTAAGCCTGGTTCAAAACTCCTAAATAATCATCGTTATGGCGAAAACGAGGTAAACTTAAGTGATCCCTCAGAAGGGAGGAGAGACAATGAAACGATTACTGATTCTGGCGGCATGGCTTCCGTTTGCCGCTTTAGCACAGCCACTCAATACCACCAACAACCCCAATCTGCCGGATTACAAAATCCCGAGCCAGCAGCGGTTACAAACTCAGATGAAATCGCAGCAGGTGCAGCAGAAAGGGATGCTGAATCAACAGTTGCAGACGCAAACGCGCGTTCAGCAACAACAGCTTCAGACGCAACTGAATAACGACAGGCAGCGGATACAGCAGGCCCAGCCGGGGGAGCGAAACCCCGCAGGTCAGCAAATGCTCCCCAATACTAACGGCGGGATGCTGAACCAGAGCGGGGCATCAGGCAATAGCGATTCGATGCTGAATAATCAGCAACATATGTTGCCGAAGCGGCAGAATGGCGACATGCTGAATAGCAATCCTAATCTGCCGGTGAAAACGAATCTGCCTTAAGGCTGGAAATCCGGGCCGATAACGTCAATGGCATCGGTACAGATGCAGTTCACACCCCAGCGCAGCAATTGCGAGGCACGCTGGGGCCTGTTCACCGTGTACACCAGAATCTTCAGACCCGCCTCACGCAGGGCATCCACGCGCGCTTCATCCAGCAGTTTGTGGTTGAGGTGAATCGAGACGCAGCCCAGCCGCGTGGTCAGTTCACGCCAGTCATCGCGCCATTCGTCCAGTAACAACCCGCGCGGCAATTCCGGTGCGGCCTGCTGTGCCGCTTCCAGCGCATCAATTTCAAACGACGAGAGCAGCGGCGGCGTCATATCCGCCCACAGTTCGCGCGCCGCCAGCGCCACCACTTTGCCGGTTAGCGGCCCGGTTCCGGTGGTCGGCTTGATTTCGATATTCGCCATCATCCCGTATTCGCGGCAACGCTCCGCCACCTGCGAAAGCAGCGGCAGCGGTTCACCTTTGAATTCACCGCTAAACCAGCTACCCGCGTCCACGCGCAGTAAATCGTGCCAGTTCAGGTCGCCCGCCACGCCCCAGCCGTTGCTGGTGCGCTCAAGGTTATCGTCGTGCAACAGGAAAATTTCGCCGTCTTTCGACAACTTCACGTCGAACTCAATCATGGTATGACCGTATCGCGCCCCTACATCAATGGCCGCCAGGGTGTTTTCCGGAGCCAGTCTGCCGCCGCCACGATGAGCCGCAACGTGGGGATAAGGCCAGTTACTCATATTCTTTGTCCTGTTTCGCCATCAAAAAGATGCAAATGATTATCCGGCAGATGCAGCCACAGCGTGCTGCCCGCCGTTGGGCGTTCCTGATGAGACAGACGCACCACCAGCTTCTGTGCGCCCCAGCGACCATGCGCAAGGTTATCCGCGCCCAGCATCTCCAGGGTATCCATCACCAGCGGTATGCCGCCTTCCGCCTGCGAGCTTAACGCAATATGCTCCGGGCGGATACCGAGCGTCATTTTACGCCCGGCGTGCTGACGAGAGTAGCCATTGAGCGGCAACAACAGGCCATCTTCCAGCTCAAAGTGCGTGCCTTCATTGTTGATGCGCCCGGCCAGCAGGTTCATCGCCGGGCTGCCGATAAAACTCGCCACAAACAGGCTGGCGGGCTTCTCATAAACTTCAACCGGTGTACCAATCTGTTCGGCGATGCCACCGTTCATCACCATCACACGCTGGGCGAGCGTCATCGCCTCGACCTGATCGTGGGTCACGTACAGCGAGGTGGTTTTCAGGCGGCGATGCAGTTGTTGCAACTCAAGGCGCATCTGCACGCGCAGCTTGGCATCCAGGTTCGACAGCGGTTCATCGAACAGGAACACCGCCGGGTCACGCACAATTGCACGTCCCATCGCCACGCGCTGACGCTGACCGCCGGAAAGCTCGCGCGGGCGGCGTTTAAGCAGCCCGTCGAGCTCCAGGATACGCGCCGCTTCTTTTACGCGATCCGCAATCTGCTGTTTACCCATGCCACGAATTTTCAGCCCCCACGCCATATTCTCTTCCACACTCATATGTGGGTAGAGGGCGTAGTTCTGGAACACCATCGCAATGCCGCGATCTTTCGGTTCCATTTCGGTCACCCGCTTGCCGTCAATCCAGATATCGCCGCTGGTCGCACGTTCAAGCCCGGCCACCATGCGCAGCAGCGTGGATTTCCCGCAGCCGGACGGCCCGACCATCACGATGAATTCCCCATCGGCCACGTCCAGCGTCAACGGTTTAATGACCTGGGTTTTGCCATCCCAGCTTTTGGTTATTGCCTGTAATTTCAGTCCTGCCATCTTATTTCTCACTGTCGACTAAACCGCGCACAAAGGCACGCTGCATCACTAAAACAATCACCACGGGTGGGATAAGCGTTAATAACATCGCTGCCATCACCTGGTTCCATTGGGTTGTGCCTTCGCCGGTGGCGATCATGCCTTTGATACCCGCAACGGTGGTGCCGAGATCAACATCGGTGATGATCAGCAGCGGCCATAAATATTGGTTCCAGCCGTAGATGAAGGTGATCACGAAAAGCGCCGCCAGGTTGGTTTTTGACAGCGGGAAGACGATATCGCGGAAGAAACGCATCGGCGATGCGCCATCAATACGCGCGGCTTCCACCAGTTCATCCGGCAGCGTCATAAAGAACTGACGGAACAGGAACGTCGCGGTTGCCGACGCCATTAACGGCAGCGTCAGCCCGGCGTAGCTATCCAGCATCTTCAGATTGGCAATGACCTCTACCGTCGGGAAAATACGCACTTCAACCGGCAGCATCAGCGTAATAAAAATCATCCAGAAGAAGAGGTTACGCAGCGGAAAGCGGAACCAGACGATGGCAAAGGCAGAGAGCATCGAGACGGTGATTTTGCCCAGCGTAATGCTGAATGCCATCACAAAACTGTTAAGCATCATCCGCCAGAACGGCGCACTGTTCACGCCAACACCGTTCACCCAGATGTGGTGCATATTTTCCAGCAAATGCGTCCCCGGCAGCAGCGTCATCGGCGTCGCAAAGACTGCCTGATCATCCAGCGTCGCCGCCACAAACGCGACGTATAGCGGGAAGAGGATCACCGCAATCCCCAGAATCAACATCGTATGGCTGAATATCGTCAGCCCCGGACGGTTCTCAATCATTGGTAACGCACCTTACTTTCCACATAGCGGAACTGCACCACCGTCAGCACGATGACGAGGAACATCAGCACCACCGACTGCGCGGCAGAGGCCGAGAGATCCAGCCCGGTAAAACCTTCGCGGTAAATTTTATAAATCAGCGTGGTCGTCGCCTGCACCGGCCCGCCCGCCGTTGCGGCATCGATAACCGGGAAGGTGTCGAAGAAGGCGTAGACCAGGTTCACCACCAGCAGGAAGAAGCTCACCGGCGCAATCAGCGGCAGGGCGAGTTTGAAGAAGCGGCGAATCGGGCCTGCGCCATCAATCGCCGCCGCCTCAATCAGCGAACGCGGAATGGACTGCAGCGCGGCGTAGAAGAACAGGAAGTTGTAGCTGATTTGCTTCCAGACCGAGGCGAACACCACAAGGAACATCGCCTGACCGCTGTTTTGCGCGTGGTTCCAGTCGTAGCCGAATTCGGCGAGGAAATGGGTGATCAACCCGCGTCCTGGGTTGAAGAGGAAAATCCACAGTACCGCGGCAACGGCGGGCGCGACGGCGTAAGGCAGCAGCATCAGCGTTTGATACAGACGACTGCCGCGTACGATGTACTCCACCAACGCGGCAAAAATAAGTGAGATCACCAGACCGCTGACGGTCACCATGGTGCTGAATTTTATCGTCGTCCAGAAAGAATCGAGATAGTAGCTGTCCTGGAACAGCGTGACGAAGTTATCCAGGCCGACAAACTGGCTGGAAAACCCAAAGGGATCCACGCTTTGCAGCGAGTACCACAGCGCTTCGCCCGCAGGCCAGATAAAGAAAATAACGGTGATGACCAACTGCGGGGCAACCAGTAAATAGGGCAGCCAGCGCGAGCGGAACACCGGACGGGAAGATGACATAGTTGGACTCTTGGTTGAATTGCCCCTCACCCCGGCCCTCTCCCTGTGGGAGAGGGTGAGTATTCGCGACGATCTGTTCCCTCTCCCTGAGGGAGAGGGTTAGGGTGAGGGGTAAAGTACGGGTTAAGACTTCGTCGATTTCTCAAAACGGCGCAGCAGCTGATTTCCACGCTCGACGGCAGAGTCCAGCGCCTGCTGAGGCGTTTTCTTACCGGTCCACACGCTTTCCAGCTCTTCATCGACAATGACGCGGATCTGCGGCATGTTGCCCAGACGCAGCCCCTTGGTGAACGGCAGCGGCGGCTTGTTCAGCATCTGGCGCGTCGCGGTGTCGGCCCCCGGGCTCTTGTCGTAGTAGCCCTGCTCGCGGGTCAGGTCATACGCCGCAGTGGTGATCGGCAGATAACCGGTTTTCTGATGCCACTCGGCGGCGTTTTCCGGCTTCGCCAGGAATTCGAGGAATTTCGCCACGCCGGTGTAGGTTTCTTTATCTTTACCCTGCATCACCCACAGGCTTGCTCCGCCGATAATGGCGTTCTGCGGCGCGCCTTTGGCGTCTGCATCGTATGGCATCATGCCCACACCGTAATTGAATTTGGCGTACTGACGGATGTTCGCCAGCGAGCCGGAAGAGGCGGTGGTCATCGCGCAATCACCGTTATAGAACTTCTCGGTCGATTCATCTTTACGGCCTACGTAGCTGAAATCACCCTTCTTGTTCATCTCCTGCAACAGCGCGATGTGTTTTACCTGTTCCGGTTTGTTGAATTCCAGCACCGCATCAGTCCCATCAAAGCCGTTGTTTTTGCTGGCAAACGGCAGGCCGTTCCAGGCGCTGAAGTTTTCCAGTTGGATCCACCCCTGCCAGCCGCTGGCGTAGCCACACTTCATCCCCGCCGCTTTCAGTTTTTCGGTGTAGGCCGCTAAGTCCTGCCAGGTTTTCGGCGGTTGTTCTGGGTCAAGTCCGGCTTTTTTGAAGGCGTCTTTGTTGTAGTAGAGAACAGGCGTGGAGCTGTTAAACGGCTGAGAAAGGAGATGCCCGGTTTTCGCATCAGAGTAATAACCGGAAATCGTCGGCACAAACTGCGACTCATCAAAGTTAATTCCGGCGTCTTTAAACACCTCATACACCGGTTTAATGGCTTTCGAGGCCATCATCGTGGCGGTGCCGACTTCATACACCTGCAAAATCGCCGGGGCATTTCCGGTACGGAACGCGGCAATCCCCGCGCTCAGGTTCTGTTCGTAGTTGCCCTTGTAGATAGGCACAATTTTGTAATCCGGGTTGGCGGCATTAAAACGCTGCGCCAGAGAATCAACTTCTTTACCCAACTCCCCTTCCATCGAATGCCAGAACGGAATATTAGTCACTGCCAGTGCCTGGCCAACAAATACCAGACTGAGCGCCAATCCTGAGGCTGTATGTCGTAACAGTTTCATTGATTATCTCTCTTGTTGTTTCGAATGCGCGATTTCACGCGTTTTATGCTCGCGGGGGTAACATGACATGCTCGAATTACAGAAAAATAACGTTTTTATTACAAAAAAAAGATAGTCAGGCGTCAGGGGGATGGCAAGACGATGACGCTGCGGTGACAGGAAAATGGGAGGTGGGGCACGTATAGGTACGATTCAGGCACAATAAAGCCGGGTGGCGACGTCGCCTTACCCGGCCTGATGAGTATTGAAATTGTAGGCCCGGTAAGCGCAGCGCCACCGGGCATGTGCGTTAACCGCCCAAATACGCGCTTCTCACTGCTTCGTTCGCCAGCAGCGCATCGCCGGTATCTTCGAGCACCACATGGCCGTTTTCGAGCACGTAGCCGCGGTCAGCGAGCTTCAGTGCCTGGTTGGCGTTCTGCTCGACGAGGAAGATGGTCATCCCCTGCTCGCGCAGTTGTTCGATGGTGTCGAAGATCTGCTGAATGATGATCGGCGCCAGGCCGAGCGAAGGCTCATCCAGCAGCAACAGGCGTGGGTTGCTCATCAGCGCACGACCTATCGCCAGCATCTGTTGCTCACCGCCGGACATGGTACCCGCACGTTGAATACGGCGCTCATGCAGACGCGGGAAGAGGTCGTACACCCACTTAATACGCTCATGGAACTGATCGCGTTCGGCAAAGAAGCCGCCCATCGCCAGGTTCTCTTCTACCGTCATACGCGAGAAGACACGCCGCCCTTCCGGGACAATCGCTACCGCTTCGCGCATGATTTTCGCCGTCTGCCAGTCGGTAATGTCTTTATCATCAAAGACAATACGCCCGCTGGTGGCGCGCGGATCGCCGCACAGCGTGCCGAGCAGAGTGGTTTTCCCCGCGCCGTTGGCACCAATCAGGGTGACGATTTCGCCCTGGTTGATATGCAGACTCACCTCATGCAGCGCCTGGATCTTGCCGTAGTGGGCATTAACCTTGTCAAAAGACAACATGACTTTTTCCATTTTATGCCTCACCTAAATACGCGCGGATGACGTCCGGGTTGTTACGAATTTGCTCCGGCGTACCGTTCGCCAGCGGCGTGCCCTGATTCACCACGTAGATGCGATCGGAAATGCCCATCACCAGCTTCATGTCATGCTCAATCAACAGAATAGTGGTGTTGTGCGCGTTACGCAGTTCGGCAATCAGCTCGTCCAGCTCTTTGGTTTCTTTTGGGTTGAGGCCCGCAGCAGGCTCATCAAGCATCAAAATTTCCGGCTGCGTGACCATGCAGCGGGCGATCTCCAGACGACGCTGGTCACCGTACGCAAGATTGCTCGCCTGACGGTTAGCGTGTTCCAGCAGGCCAATACGCTCAAGCCAGGTCGCGGCGCGATCGAGCGCTTCGCTCTGGGCGCGGCGGAATGACGGGGTTTTCAGCAGGCCGGAGAAAACGCCGGTTTTCAGTTGTTGATGCTGTGCCACCAGCAGGTTTTCAATCACCGTCATTTCACGGAACAGACGCACGTGCTGGAAGGTACGCACCACGCCCATACGGGCGATTTGCTGGCCGGGCAGCCCTTCCAGGTGCTGGTCGCGCAGCATGATGGTGCCGCCCGTCGGTTTGTAGAAACCGGTCAGGCAGTTAAAGACCGTGGTTTTCCCCGCGCCGTTCGGGCCAATCAGGGAGACAATCTCCTGCGGGTGCAGCTCCAGATTGACGTTATTGACCGCCAGCAGGCCGCCAAAACGCATCATCAGGCCGCTCACGGATAATAATGGCTGACTCATGCCTGCTCTCCTTTCGCTTTCCCGTTTTTCAACTTCATCTGTACACGGGTCATCGGCAGCAAGCCCTGCGGACGCCAGATCATCATCAGCACCATCAAACCACCCAGCATTAACATGCTGTATTCGTTAAAGTCACGCATCAGTTCGCGCGAAACCACCAGCAGGATAGCCGCAAGAATAACGGCAAACTGCGAGCCCATCCCGCCCAGTACCACAATCGCCAGCACAAAAGCGGATTCGGCAAAAGTGAACGATTCCGGGCTGACGAACCCCTGACGTGCAGCAAACAGCGTACCGGCAAAACCAGCGAACGCGGCGCTGATAGTGAAAGCCGTCAGCTTGATGCGCGTTGGGCTCAGGCCCAGCGAGCGGCAGGCGATTTCATCTTCACGCAGCGCTTCCCACGCGCGGCCCAGCGGCATGCGCAGCAAACGGTTAATCACGAACAGCGAGAGCACCACCAGCAGCAGCGCCACCAGATAGAGCCAGATCACGCGGTCGGACGGGTCATACTTGACGCCAAAGAAGTTGCTGAAGGTATCCCAGCCACCTTCACGCGCGGTACGGCTGAACTCCAGGCCGAAGAAGGTCGGTTTAGGGATTTGGCTGATCCCGTTCGGGCCGCCGGTCACTTCGGTATTGTTGAGCAGCAGAATACGGACGATTTCCCCAAAACCTAAGGTGACAATCGCCAGATAGTCGCCGCGCAGGCGCAGTACCGGGAAACCGAGCAGGAAGCCCGCCGCCGCAGAAACCAGCCCTGCCAGCGGTAAGCACGTCCAGAAACCGAGGCCGTAATAGTGGTTCAGCAGCGCAAAGGTGTACGCACCGATGGCATAAAAACCGCCATAGCCCAGCACCAGCAGGCCAGAGAGGCCAACAACCACGTTCAGACCGAGACCGAGAATGATATAAATCATGGTCAGGGTGGCGATATCGACCGTACCGCGCGACACCATAAACGGCCACGCTACAGCAATCACCAGCAGCGCCACGAGGAACAGTTTCTGTTTAACGGTGGAGCCATCAATCGCTGGCAGAACAAACTTCGGCCCGGAGACGTTTTTCAGGGTGTTCTGGAAGACAGGACGCAGCAACTGGAAGAAGAAGACCACCGCCGTGCCGATGTATACCCACTGCCAGCGAATATCCGCCGCCGAGCCCACCACCAGTTTGGTGCCATCCAGCTGTAACTGAACGCCCATAAAGACGCCCGCCAGAATAAAGAACATGACGGCAGAGAGCAGCGCCATTGCAAAATGCATCGGTTTCATACTTTCTCTACCTCCGGGCGACCCAGAATACCGGTCGGCATCACCAGCAGCACCAGAATAAGCAGGGCGAACGACACCACATCTTTGTATTCCGTACTCAAATAAGCAGACGAGAGCGCCTCGGCGATACCGAGGATCAGCCCGCCAATCATCGCCCCAGGAATGCTGCCGATACCGCCCAGCACCGCCGCAGTGAAGGCTTTCATCCCGGCCATAAAGCCGATGTACGGGTTAATCACACCGTAGAACTGGCCGAGCAGCACGCCCGCAACCGCCGCCATTGCCGCACCAATCACGAAGGTGAGTGCAATCACGCGGTCGGTGTTGATACCGAGCAGGCTCGCCATTTTCAGATCTTCCGAACAGGCGCGGCAGGCACGGCCCATGCGGGAATAGCGGATAAACAGCGTCAGCGCCAGCATAGAAATAAAGGTCACAATCCAGATAACCAGCTGCATGGTAGTGATGCTGGCCGAGAAGCTTTCGCTACTGCCAATAACCCACTGGCCATTGAACAGGCTAGGCAGCGCGACATCGCGCGAGCCTTCCGTCAGGCTGACGTAGTTTTGCAGGAAGATGGACATCCCAATCGCGGAGATCAACGCGATCAGGCGCTTGGAGTTACGCACCGGGCGATACGCCACCCGCTCAATACTCCAGCCGTAGGCGCTGGCGATAATAATCGCGCCAATAAACCCAGCGGCAACCAGCAGCCAGCTGGTATCAATCCCCATCATCATCAGGGCAGCGATGATCATAAAGGAGACATAGCTACCGATCATGTACACCTCGCCGTGGGCGAAGTTAATCATGCCGATAATGCCGTAAACCATGGTGTAACCGATGGCGATCAGTGCATAGGTGCTTCCCAGCGTAACGCCGTTAAACATCTGCTGCATGAAATAGAGAAACTGCTCTGACATAGAATGACCTTTTTCAACCCCTCCGGGTGTTGCGCCCGGAGGGTGGGATGACAGTTACTTCGCCGGGGTTGATGAGCCGTCGGCGTGCCACTGGAAGACACCAAACTCAAATCCCTTCAGATCGCCTTTTTCATCCCATTTCAGCGGCCCAATCACGGTGTTCGCACCGTTTGCTTTCAAATCTTTTACCAGCGCCAGCGGCTCTTCGCTGCCGGTACGCTCCATTGCGGTTGCCAGAGACTGCACCGCCGCGTAGGTGATCCACACATACGGGCCGCTCGGATCTTTCTTCTGCGCCTTCAGTGCATCCACAATCGCTTTGTTGGCCGGTTCCTGGTCATAGCGTTTCGGCATCGTGACCAGCATGCCTTCCCCGGCATCGCCCGCGATGTTAGAGAGTGATGCGTTACCCACACCTTCCGGCCCCATAAACTGGGTTTTCAGGCCGACGGAACGCGCCTGGCGCAGCATCTGCCCCATTTCCGGGTAGTAGCCGCCGAAGTAAACGAAATCGATATTCTCTTTTTTCAGGCGCGCGATCAGCGCCGAGAAATCTTTCTCACCGGCGGTAATCCCGTCGAAGAAGACGATATTGGCTTTACCCGCTTTCAGGCCATCCTGCACAGAACGCGCCAGGCCTTCACCGTACTGCTGTTTGTCGTGGATGATAGCGATACGCTGCGGTTTCACTTTCTCCAGAATATATTTCGCGGCGGTCGGGCCCTGAGAAGAGTCGAGACCAGCGGTACGCATGATGTGCTGATAGCCGCGCTGCGTCAGCTCCGGGTTGGTAGCGCCCGGCGTGATCATCAGAATACCTTCATCTTCATAGATGTCGGAAGCGGGCTGCGTGGAGGAAGAGCAGAGATGACCGATAACGTATTGAATGCCGTCGTTGACGATTTTGTTAGCCACGGCGACGGCCTGTTTTGGATCGCACGCGTCGTCATACTCTACGCCAACCAGTTTGTTGCCTTTAATACCGCCTTTGGCGTTGATGTCTTTAATGGCCTGACGCGCGCCGTTGAACTCCATGTCGCCCCACTGGGCCACCGGGCCAGACATCGCGCCGACCACGGCCACTTTAATATCCTCTGCCATCGCAACATGCGACATGGCCAGTGCGATCAACCCTGCGATCGCTGTTTTCGCATTCGGTCTCATTTTTATGGATCCCCACTCGTGACGTGATTTATTTATTTTGTAGTTTTATGGTTAAAACGCACTTGTTCTTTTTTTAAACAACGCTATTTTTACCAGTCTCTTTAATGGTTTAGCGCGGTTTTTTGGCTAATACCAGACTAAAATCTCTATTTTTCAGTCTATTAAGCAGAGATAATATTCTGTATTTCTGTCGAGATAAACAAAAAAAGTCCTGAATTCAGCATAAAATAACGGTACATAAGGCGGAATAAATCACTACTTTTTAGGGTAAAACACTGCCTATTTTTCAATCCATATTGAATAAAACTGCCTTTATCTGGCTAAAAAAATTAATCAGCTAATGAATGGATAAAAAACAGAATCGCCCTGAAAGGAAAATTAGGTACACTCAGTTACCCGTTTTGGCAGGATATTTTCGAATGAAACTGACCATCATCCGCTTACAGCACTTCAGCGAACAGGATCGTCTCGATCTGGCAAAAATATGGCCGGAGTACGACATCAACACGCTCACCCTTGATGATAACCACCGTATTTATGCGGCACGTTTTAACGAGCGTCTGCTCGGTGCCGTGCGCGTCACGCTCGAAGGCACCCAGGCGACGCTCGACTCACTGCGCGTGCGCGAAATCACCCGCCGTCGCGGCGTGGGTCAATATCTGCTGGAAGAAACGCTTGCGGATAACGCGCAGGCATCCAGCTGGTGGATGGCGGATATCGGCGTGGAAGACCGCGGCGCAATGGCGGCGTTTATGCAGGCACTGGGCTTTACGGCGCAGGCGGATGGATGGGAGAAGCGGTAACGCTTGTTACCACAGGTGCGGCCTGATGCCCTCACCCCATCCCTCTCCCACAGGGAGAGGGCGCAAAGACTAAAACGGCAACCATAGGTTGCCGTTTGCTTTTTATTTGGCGTCAGTCGCCGTACCGTTGGCATGCCAGTCAAACACACCAAACTCAAAGCCTTTCAGGTCGCCCTTCTCATCCCATGACAACGGCCCCATCACGGTTTCAACGGAGTTCGCTTTCAGGTATTTCGCGATTTCCGCCGGGTCTTCAGACTGATTCAGGCCCGCCTGCAGCGATTGCAGCGCAGCATAGGTTGTCCACACGAACGCGCCGCTCGGATCCTGTTTCTTCGCTTTAATCGCATCCACAATCGGTTTGTTCGCCGGAACCTGATCGTAGTTCTTCGGCTTGGTCACTAACAGACCTTCCGCAGAATCGCCTGCGATGTTAGACAGTGAAACGTTCGCCACGCCTTCTGGCCCCATAAACTGAGTTTTCAGACCCGCCGCGCGAGACTGACGCAGGATCTGCCCCATCTCCGGGTGATAGCCGCCAAAGTAAACGAAGTCGATATTCTCTTTCTTCAGGCGCGCTACCAGCGTTGAGAAGTCTTTCTCACCAGCGGTAATACCGTCAAAGAAGACCACGTTAGCGTTGCCTTTCTTCAGGTTGTCCTGAACGGCACGCGCCAGACCTTCACCGTACTGCTGCTTATCGTGCACGATAGCAATACGCTGCGGCTTCACTTTATCGAGAATGTATTTCGCCGCAGTTGGGCCCTGATCAGAGTCCAGGCCAGTGGTGCGCAGCAGCAGGTGGTAACCGCGGGAGGTCAGCTCCGGGGCGGTCGCCGCCGGCGTGATCATCAGAATGCCTTCATCTTCATAGATATCAGAAGCGGGCTGGGTCGAAGAGGAGCAAAGGTGGCCGATAACATATTTGATGCCATCGTTAACCACTTTGTTCGCGACCGCGACCGCTTGTTTCGGGTCACAGGCATCATCATATTTTACGATTTGCAGCTTATTCCCCTTGATGCCGCCTTTGGCGTTGATATCCGCAACCGCCTGCTCAGCACCGGTAAACTCCTGGTCGCCGTACTGCGCAACCGGGCCAGACATCGCGCCCACGACCGCGACTTTAATATTCTCTGCGAAAGCCATGTTACTGAACGCCAGCGCAATACATCCTGCCAGTAACGCTTTACCCTTCATGTTCATCCTGAGGTTCCCCATTGTTATGGTGATTGTATTTGTTGTGATGTTGTTGTTCGACACGTTATTCTGCTTTTATCTATAAGATAAGCATATGATAGTAGTGATAACCGATGCATGCGGTGTCATAGCAGCATAGTCTGCTAAAAACATACCCCATTTTTCGGATTTTGAAACGAGAAATTTGGAAGGGATGTAACAGATTTATGACATTCTCAGCGCCGATAGCGATTGCCGGATGGCGCTTCGCTTATCCGGCCTACCTGAGAATGTGCACGATAAAAAACAAAAACCCCCGGACTTGCATCCAGGGGTTATCAGGTACTGCTTAACGCGTTGCGCGGTTACGCTTCAATCGCGGCGCGCAGTTTTTTCATCGCGTTCTTTTCCAGCTGACGCACACGTTCAGCGGAAACGCCGTAACGATCGGCCAGTTCC
Organism: Pseudocitrobacter sp. RIT415; assembly: GCF_003057695.2. Taxonomy (NCBI): domain Bacteria; kingdom Pseudomonadati; phylum Pseudomonadota; class Gammaproteobacteria; order Enterobacterales; family Enterobacteriaceae; genus Pseudocitrobacter; species Pseudocitrobacter sp. RIT415. The sequence goes on from NZ_QBJC02000019.1 coordinate 14,993, forward strand.
TGCAGCGTCGACTTGTTGTCTTCGTCCAGCCAGCGTGCGCGGATAATGTCCTGGCTACGTTCGTCCAGACCCATCATCGCGTCAGTCAGCTTGTTGGCCGCCTGCTCTTCCCAGTTATCATCTTCAATGCCGTCGGCAAAGTTAGACGTTTTATCCTGAAGGTAAAGCACTGGTGCCATCGGTTGGCTGTCGGACTCGTCGTCGGAAGACATGTCAAAGGTCATGTCCTGCGCCGCCATACGGGATTCCATTTCACGGACATCTTTGCTGGATACGCCCAGTTCGCGCGCGACCATCTCGACTTCATCCTGGTTAAACCAGCCCAGACGCTGCTTGGTTTTACGCAGGTTAAAGAACAGCTTACGCTGTGCTTTGGTCGTGGCGACTTTCACGATACGCCAGTTACGCAGCACGTATTCATGAATTTCCGCTTTGATCCAGTGTACGGCGAAAGAGACCAGACGCACGCCCACTTCAGGGTTGAAGCGACGAACGGCTTTCATCAGGCCGATATTACCTTCCTGAATTAAGTCCGCCTGCGGCAGGCCATAGCCCGAGTAGTTACGAGCGATATGAACAACAAAGCGCAGGTGAGACAGGATCAGCGTTTTAGCTGCTTCCAGATCGCCCTGGTAATGCAGCTTTTCAGCGAGCGCCCGCTCTTCATCAGCCGTCAACATCGGCCATGCGTTCGCAGCCCGGATGTACGACTCCAGGTTACCAACAGGGGCTAAAGCTAAATTTTGCATTTCTTTGGTCATTCAATCCTCTCAATCAATATCGTCTGGCCGTTGAGCAACAACCGTGCCAGAGCTTTTGAGCAACGAGATTATCATTCACTCTTTTATCAGACAGTGATTTTATCCACAAGTTCAATGCAACACTGTGAATAGATTACGCACAAAATGTGACACTCGATAAGCGAGGGCAGGGGAAAGGTAAGAGTGGAACGTATCCCCTGCTAACGGGAACTCGTAGCAGGGGAAGAGTATAACAGAACTTTATTACTCGGGAGTAAATCGACGTAAATGTTGTGCGGTGGCAAGCCATGCCGCAATCCAGCCGATCATCGAGCAAACCAGCAGCAGCAACAGGCACTCATCGAACGATAAACCACTGAGTTCAAACTGAGTTCCGAAAACGCGCGCCACGTCTGTCACCGCAGAAGAGAGCCGCATCACCAAAATTTCTGACAGAATCAGTGAAAGAAATGCGCCGGAAAAACCGAGCAGCGCGCCACCATAAAGGAACGGACGCAGGATGAAACCATCCGTTGCGCCAATCAGTTTCTGCACGTTGATGGTATCGCGACGGGCAAAGATGCTCAGACGCACGCTGTTACCGATGACGAGGAATACTGCCGCCACCATCAGCACGCCGATCATGGCCGATACGCGGCCCACCAGCCCGGTCAGCGACGCCAGGCGCGCGAACCAGCTATCATCCATACGCACTTCGTCTACGCCATCAACCTGCGCCACACGGTCACGCAGGGTATTGAGCGAGTCAGTGCCCTGAAAATCGAGTTTAGGGATAACCACCGCTACCGCAGGCAACGGGTTCTCTTCCAGCATATCCAGCGCCCCGCCGAAGCCTGACCAGTTGCGGAATTCGCCCAGCGCTTCTTCGCGGGAAAGGTAATTGACCTTCTCAACGCCCTGCTCCGCCTGAAGCTGCGCCACCACGCGCGCCGCCGCGTCGTCATCCAACGTTTTTTGCAGATAGACCGTAATCTGTGGCGATGGATAATATTGTGACGCCGCCGTATTCACGTTCTTGTAAACCATGTAACACACGCTCGGTAGAGTCAGGGAGATGGCGATCACCATCACCGTCAGAAACGTGGCGAACGGCTTACTTTTCAGATCCTGTAATGCGCCCTGCCAGGCATAACGCACCTGCTCGTTGAACACATTGGTTTTGCGGTTAGCGGGTTTCGGTGCGGCTTTAGGGCGTTTTGGCGCATTACGTCCACCGCCGCCTTTCCCCACCGATTGACGAATACGATCCAGTCGGCCGCCAAACTGGCGGATGTGATTCATTGCTTCGCGTTTATTCACCCGTGTGGCCTCCATGCAAATGGCCGTCGCTCAGCGTCAGCATGCGGTAAGCGCGGCTGGAGATGAGCCCCAGGTCGTGGGTCGCCATCAGAACCGTGACACCTACGCGGTTAAACTCTTCGAACAGACGCAAAATGCCTTCCGACAGCGCGTTATCCAGGTTACCCGTTGGTTCATCCGCCAGCAGTACGGCAGGCTTGTTCACCACCGCACGGGCGATACCCACGCGCTGCTGCTCACCGCCGGAAAGTTGAATCGGGAAGTTTTTCGCTTTGTCGAGCAGCCCGACTTTATCCAGTGCCGCCGAGACGCGACGGCGGATATCATCATAGCTTGCCCCGGCAATAATCAGCGGGATCGCCACGTTATCAAACACGGTGCGGTCCATCAGCAGATGGTGATCCTGGAAAATCATGCCGATCTGGCGACGCAGGAACGGCACCTCACGGTTTTTCAGGCGGCTGATATCATGCCCGCTGAAGTAGATTTTCCCGGCGCTGGGCCGTTCAATCCCACAGATAAGCTTCAGCAGGGTACTTTTCCCTGCGCCGGAATGGCCGGTCAGGAATGCCATCTCGCCTGGTTGCATATGGAAGGTCACTCCCTGCAACGCTTGTCTCCCGCCGAGATAGGCTTTGCTGACGTGTTCAAAGCGAATCATTGTTAGTCCTCTCGGGCAAAAAGTGCCTCAATAAAATCGCCCGCTTTAAACGGACGCAAGTCCTCGATACGTTCGCCGACGCCGATATAGCGAATCGGAATACCGAACTGGTCAGCTACAGAGAAGATAACCCCACCCTTCGCCGTACCGTCCAGTTTGGTGAGCGTAATTCCCGTCAGGCCAACGGCTTCATGGAACAGTTTGGCCTGGCTAATCGCGTTCTGACCGGTGCTGGCGTCAATGGTCAGCATCACTTCATGCGGCGCTTCAACGTCGAGTTTTTTCATGACGCGGACGATTTTCTTCAGCTCTTCCATCAAGTGCGATTTGTTCTGCAAACGCCCTGCAGTATCAGCGATGAGGACGTCGATATTACGCGCCTTCGCCGCCTGAATAGCATCGAAAATCACCGATGCGGAGTCTGCGCCCGTGTGCTGCGCGACCACCGGAATATTGTTACGTTGGCCCCACACCTGGAGCTGCTCCACCGCCGCCGCGCGGAAGGTATCACCCGCCGCCAGCATCACCGATTTGCCCTGCTGCTCGAACTGACGCGCCAGCTTACCGATAGTGGTGGTTTTACCCACGCCGTTGACGCCAACCATCAGAATGACGAACGGGGTTTTGCCTTCAATATTAAGCGGTTCATCCACTTTTGCGAGAATATCGCCCATTTCATCTTTCAGCAGACCATACAGAGCTTCGGCATCGCGAAGCTGTTTGCGGCTGGCGCTTTCGGTCAGGCTGCTGATAATTTTACGGGTGGTTTCCACCCCGACGTCGGCAATCAGGAGCTGTTCTTCCAGCTCTTCAAACAGATCATCGTCGATTTTCTTGCCACGGAACAGACTGATAAATCCGGAACCAAGATTTTCTTTTGTTTTCAGCAGGCTGCGTTTCAGTCGCGCGAAGAATCCTTCTTTAGTCGGCTTTTCTTGCTCCTGCTGCTCAGGCTGTTCCCGCGGCTCTTCAACGGTTTCGTCGTCGATAGCGTTTTCGGCGGCATCCGCCGCGGCCAGTGCCTGTGTTTCGAGCTCTTCATCGCTCATCACCGGCTCGTCTTCGACAACTGGCTCTACGGCAGCAGGCTCTTCAGCCGCCGCCGCTTCTACGGCAGGTTCTTCAGCAACAGGCGCTTCAACGACAGGTTCTTCCGCCGGCTCAACAACCACAACCTCTTCAATAACCGGTTCGGCCTCCTGAACAGGCTCAATCACCTCTTCAATGAGAACCGCTTCCGGCTGAACTTCAGGTTCAGCGCTCTCTTCCGCAATTTCTTCCGGCAGCGGCAGCTCTTCGTGTTCAATTACCGCTTCTGGCGTAACTTCAGGTTCAATCACCTCAACGGGCTGCGGCTTTTCGCTTTCCACAACCTCTTCGGTCACCTCAACCACCTCAGCGGCGAACGCTTCGCTCTCCTGCTGAGTGTGTTCACCAGACGCCTCGACAACCGCCGCATCGTCCTGCGCAGGCTGCGTTTCTACCGCCGCCTGTTCTTCGATTTTTTGTTCAGATTCAACGTCCTGCTGCTGTTCTTTTTGCCCAAAGCCCAGCCAGGAAAAAAAGCCACGTTTCTTCTCTTTTGCCATTTGCGACTTAACTCCTCGCGGTTTATTTATGGCGCTGTTTCGCCATAACAGGGGCGAAAGCTAAAATAATGATGAAATTAGTCGGTTAGTCTACCACTTAACGCGGCGCGCATCACCGCCTGCGGATTAAGGTTTCGCCGAAGTAAGCAGATCGTTAGAATAGCAGGCCAAAAGAGCGACCTGAGCAAGAAAATGAAGAAACCAACCTCTGCGGGCAGCGGCCAGATCCGAATTATCGGCGGCCAGTGGCGTGGCCGAAAATTACCGGTTCCGGACAGCCCCGGCCTGCGCCCCACCACCGATCGCGTGCGTGAAACCCTGTTTAACTGGCTCGCGCCGTCAATGGTCGATGCCCGGTGTCTGGACTGCTTCGCCGGAAGCGGCGCACTCGGGCTGGAAGCGCTCTCGCGTTATGCCGCGGGCGCAACGCTGCTGGAAATGGACAAACAGGTCGCCCAGCAGTTGCAGAAAAATCTCGCCACGCTGAAGGCGAATCAGGGCAAGGTCGTGAATACGAACACGCTCTCATTCCTCAACCAGCCGGGCACGCCGCATGATATCGTTTTTGTCGATCCGCCGTTCCGTAAAGGGCTGCTCGCTGAAACGCTCGCCCTGCTGGAAAATAACGGCTGGCTGGCGGACGATGCGCTTATCTATGTTGAAAGCGAAGTGGAAAATGGCCTGCCCGCGGTACCGGTAAGCTGGGAACTGCACCGTGAAAAAGTCGCCGGACAGGTGGCTTATCGCCTGTACCATCGTGAAGCACAAGGGGAAAAAGATGCTGATTAATCTGGGTCGGTTACTGATGCTGTGCGTGTGGGCGTTTTTAGTGCTCAATCTTTTCCAGCCGTTTCCGCGCCCGCTGAATATTTTCGTCAACGTCGCGCTGGTATTTATGGTGCTGATGCATGGTATGCAAATGGCGTTGTTGCAGTCCACCATCCCGAAAGATGGCCCGCAGATGACCAAAGCAGAGAAGGTGCGCATCTTCCTGTTTGGCGTTTTCGAGTTGCTGGTGTGGCAGAAAAAAATCACGCCGAAGAAAAAGTAATGTGCGGTTTTTTGCCGGATGGCGCTGACGCTTATCCGGCAATAAGCATCACTGCACTTCCTTATCCGCCTCAAAAGCCACAAACCGCGAACCTTTGTAGCTCAGCACGCCTTTGTCGCCCACCGTCAGCGCATGATACTGCGCGTCGGCCAGACGAAAATGCATCTCCAGCCCGCCCTGCTCCGGCTTAAAGCTCACGTCGTAGCGCATTGAACTGCCCGCCGGGATTTCCGTTTGCTGACGCGAGCGGCGATCGTTAAGCACTTTTTCCCGCTTATTGCTGACCGTAACGCGCTTTTGCATCAGTGGTGCAGCCTCGTTTTCCTGCTTTTCCCGCCGCTGCTGTACATAGCGAAACGATGCGGCAATCACAATAATTGCGACCACGACGACAAAAAATAACGGCATCTTACTCATCATCACATCTCATAGGAATTTACGGAATTCGGGCGTTACGGCATGTAAGGCGATTGTCATTAGGCGCTCATGAACACTACACTGAAGACCAAGACTACGCGTGTAATACCTAATTAATGATAACAGGGACTTAATATGCTTTGGTCGTTTATTGCTGTCTGCTTATCCGCATGGCTTTATGTCGATGCATCTTACCGTGGCCCGGCCTGGCAGCGCTGGGTGTTTAAACCGGTTACGCTCATTCTTCTTCTGTTTCTCGCCTGGCAAGCCCCGATGTTTGAGGCGGTTGGCTATCTGGTCGTCGCGGGGCTTTGCGCCTCACTGATCGGTGACGCGCTCACACTGCTGCCACGCCAGCGCCTGCTCTATGCCATCGGCGCATTCTTCCTGTCGCATCTGCTTTATACCATTTGGTTTGCCAGCCAAATGACGCTCAGCATTTTCTGGCCGCTACCGCTGGTACTGCTGGTGATTGGCGCGCTGCTGCTGGCGGTTATCTGGAGCAAACTGGAGGAGCTGCGCATTCCGATCGCCACCTTTATCGCCATGACGCTGGTGATGGTCTGGCTGGCGGGTGAACTGTGGTTCCTGCGCCCGACCAGCCCCGCGCTTTCGGGCTTCGTGGGGGCTGCACTGCTGTTGCTGGGGAATATCGTCTGGCTGGTTAGCCACTATCGCTATCGCTTCCGCGCCGATAACGCCATTTCGTCGGCCTGCTACTTCGCCGGGCACTTTTTAATCGTCCGCGCCCTCTATATGTAAAATGGCTCTTGACTCTGGAGTCGACTCCAGAGTGTATGCTGCGTTTAATGAAACAACGATCATTAACCGGAGGATACCATGTCGACTCCAGAGACGAAGCCCGCCAGAGCGCCGCAGTTTTCCTCACTGAAGTTTACCCCTGCGCCTGCCAAAACGGACGACTGCTGCTGCGACGGCGAGTGCGCGCCGACCGTTGCCGACAGCCTGGCTGATGCCCGCTATAGCTGGCTTGTCGATGGCATGGACTGCGCCGCCTGCGCCCGCAAAGTCGAAACAGCGGTAAATCAGATCCCCGGCGTTAAACAGGTTAAAGTCCTGTTCGCCACCGAAAAGCTGCTGGTTGATGCCGACGACGACATTCGCGACCAGGTCGAACGCGCGGTCACTGCCGCCGGGTACACCCTGCGCAATGCAAACACGCCTAAAGCGGAAGAAGCCCCTTCCCGTCTGCGCGAGAATCTACCGCTCATTTTGCTAACGCTGCTGATGGCGATCAGCTGGGGGCTGGAGCATTTCAATCATCCGCTCGGCAATGCCGCGTTTATCGCGACGACGCTGGTCGGCCTCTATCCGGTGGCGCGTCAGGCGTTACGCCTGATCAAAAGCGGTAGCTGGTTTGCCATCGAAACGCTAATGAGCGTCGCGGCGATTGGCGCGCTGTTCATTGGCGCAACGGCGGAAGCGGCGATGGTATTACTGCTGTTTTTAATCGGCGAGCGACTCGAAGGCTGGGCGGCAACCCGCGCACGTCAGGGCGTGAGCGCGCTAATGGCGCTAAAGCCCGACACCGCCGTGCGCGTACGTGGCGATCGGCGTGAAACCGTCGCACAGCAGGATTTACGCCCAGGCGATGTAATTGAAGTGGCGGCGGGCGGGCGCTTACCTGCCGACGGTACACTGATCTCACGCTTTGCCAGCTTTGATGAAAGCGCCTTAACCGGTGAATCTATTCCGGTGGAACACAGTGCGGGCGAGCGCGTCAGCGCCGGGGCCACCAGCGTCGATCGGCTGGTGCAAATCACCGTCACCTCACAGCCTGGCGACAGCGCTATCGACCGCATTCTGCGTTTAATTGAAGAAGCGGAAGAGCGCCGTGCGCCGATTGAGCGCTTTATTGACCGTTTCAGCCGCGTCTACACCCCGGCGATTATGGTCGTGGCGCTGCTGGTTGCGCTGGTGCCGCCGCTGGCATTTTCCGCGCCGTGGCTGGAGTGGATCTACAAAGGTCTGACGTTACTGCTGATTGGCTGCCCATGCGCGCTGGTAATCTCAACGCCGGCGGCGATAACCTCCGGCCTGGCAACCGCCGCACGCTATGGCGCACTGATTAAAGGCGGCGCGGCGCTGGAACAACTGGGCCGCGTGCAGCAGGTGGCGTTCGATAAAACCGGCACCCTGACCGTCGGCAAGCCGCAAGTGACATCCGTTGTCGCCGTGGCGGAGCTCGACGAAAACAGTCTACTGGCGCTGGCCGCCGCCGTAGAGCAAGGCTCAACGCACCCGCTGGCACAGGCCATTGTTCGCGAGGCGCAACAGCGCCAGCTAACGTTGCCCGCAGCTAACAACCAGCGCACGCTGGCGGGTTCCGGTATCGAAGCGGACGTTAATGGGCAACGCATTCTGATTTGCGCGGCGGGTAAATTCGCGGCGGATGCCCATCAGATGCCGATCGAAGAACTGGAAAAAGCCGGTAACACGGTGGTACTGGTGACGCGCGGAGAGGCTCTGCTGGGCATACTGGCACTGCGCGATACGCTGCGTGATGACGCGCGCGAAGCCATCGACACCCTGCACACGCTGGGCATTCAGGGCATTATTCTGACCGGCGATAACCCGCGTGCGGCAGCGGCTATCGCGGGCGAACTGGGGCTCGATTTCCGCGCCGGGCTGCTGCCGGCGGATAAAGTCACCGAGGTCACAGCGTTAAATGCGAAAGCGCCGCTGGCGATGGTCGGCGATGGTATTAACGACGCGCCAGCCATGAAGGCGTCTACTATTGGGATTGCGATGGGTAGCGGCAGTGATGTGGCGCTGGAAACCGCCGATGCCGCCCTGACGCACAACCGCTTAACCGGGCTGGCGCAAATGCTGAGTCTGGCGCGCGCTACGCACGCCAATGTGCGGCAGAACATTGCCATCGCGCTGGGGTTAAAAGGCATTTTCCTCGTCACCACTCTGCTCGGTCTTACCGGGCTGTGGCTGGCGGTACTGGCGGATACCGGGGCAACGGTGCTGGTCACGCTGAACGCGCTGCGGTTGTTGCGGATGAAGCTGCGGTGAGGAGGTTTGCCGGATGCGGCTACGCCTTATCCGGCCTACGAAAACATGCAGCGTCAATGAATGCGGTGCCGGGGTTAGCCGGATGCGGCTGCGCCTTATCCGGCCTACGAATGTATTGGCACGCCGCAATCTTACCGTAGGCCGGATAAGCGAAGCGCATCCGGCAACAACGCGCACAAAACTCACATCCCCAATACCCCCGGCAACCATAACGATATCGCCGGAACGTAGGTCACCAGCGCCAGCACCATCAACAACATGCCGTAAAACGGCAACATTGCTTTCACCACGCTCTCAATTTTCTGCTTACTCACCGCGCTGGCGACAAACAGCACCGAGCCCACCGGCGGGGTAATCAGGCCAATTCCCAAATTCACCATCATGATCATGCCAAAATGTACCGGGTCGATGCCCAGCGCATTGGTCACCGGCAACAGCACCGGCGTCAGGATCAGGATAATCGGCGCCATATCCATCAGCGTACCAATCAGTAACAGCATAATGTTCAGATACATCAAAATGACGTACTTGTTATCTGACAGCGATGTAAAGAACCCGGTGATGCGCACCGGAAGCTGCATATAGGTCATCACCGCGCCAAATGCGGCGGCAAAACCAATCAAAATCATCACGATACTGACCGTTTTCACCGTCCGGCACATCAGCTTCGGCAGCTCGCTCCACTTATAATCACGGTAGATAAACATGGTCACGAAAAACGCCCACAAGCAGGCGACCGCCGCCGATTCGGTGGCGGTAAAAATGCCGGAGAGAATACCGCCGAGAATAATGACCACCGTCATCAGCCCCCACAGCGCATCGACAAAAATCTTCACCGCCTGCTTAAACGGGATGCGCTCCCCTTTCGGATAACCGCGCTTATGGGCAAAACCGAGACACAGGATCATCAGGCACAACCCCAGCAATAAGCCTGGTAGCACGCCCGCAATAAACAACGACGCAATAGAAACCGTACCGCCCGCCGCCAGCGAGTAAATCACCGAGTTATGGCTGGGCGGGATCAAAATCGCCTGCACTGAACCGCTCGCCGTCACCGCCGCCGCGTATTCGCGCGGGTAACCTTTCTTTTCCATCTCGGGGATCATTACGCTGCCGATAGACGCCGTATCCGCCACCGATGAACCGGAAATCGCGCCGAAAAAGGTCGAGGCAACAATGTTCACCAGCGATAGCCCACCGCGAATAAAGCCCACGAAAAGATAGGCGAAATTGACCAACCGCCGGGCGATACCCCCCTCAGCCATGATCGCCCCTGCCAGAATAAAGAACGGGATCGCCAGCAGGGTAAACTTGTTCACCCCACTGGTTATCTGGATCATCAACGCCTCCAGCGGCAGGTCAATCCACAGCGCGCCGGCAACGGCACTTAAGCCCACCGCGAACGCGACGGGCATCCCCACGGCCAACAGAATGGCGAGGGTGAAAAGCAAAATAAACGCATCCATCTTTCACCTCATTAACCGTGGTTACCGATGAGCACCACCGGGCGGTGTTCCTGCGAACCGAACAGCAGGCGCTCAATCACAAACAGAATCAGCACAGCGGAACCCACCGGCAGCGGCAGATAGCTCTCGCCGGAGGTCATCACCGGGAATTCCGCAACGGGTTGCTCCCACAACTCGACGCAGAGCCAGAAGCTGTACCAGAACATCAGGACGGTCACCAACAGCATCAGTAAGTCCACCAGCCGCGCCGCCGCTTTTTGCAGCGCTGCGGGCAAGCGGTCGGTGAGCATATTGACCGCGATATGCGACCCGGCCCGATAGCCCACCGCCGCGCCGATAAAGGTGAAGGTCACCATGCAGATAATGGCAATCGGCTCCGGCCAGGATTCGCCCCGGTTAAGCACATAGCGAGAAAAAATCCCCACCGGAATGACTATCGTCATCAGCAGCAGTGACAACCCGGCGACCCACATCGCCAGCATATAGAGCCGGTCCATTGCGCGCGAAAAATGCTCTGACATAACGCCTCCGCTACTGGACATCAGCAATCGCTTTCATCAGATCCTGATGCTTTTCGCCATAGGCTTTTCGCACCGGTTCCGTGGCCTGTACAAAGAAGGTTTTGTCGATTTCGTGGAACTGCACGCCGCCCGCTTTCATCTTCGCCAGCGCCTGGTCGTTGTAGGCTTTCCACAGTTCACGCTGCTCCAGCTGCGCTTCATGGGCCAGGGTGATGATTTTTTGCTGATCGTCCGGGCTCAGTTTGTCCCACTTCACTTTCGAGTAGAGCAGCATTTCCGGGGTAATAAAGTGGCCGCTCAGGGTGTAGTTTTTGGCGACGGGCAGATAGTTATGGGCAATAAACGTCGGCGGGTTATTCTCCGCGCCGTCAATCACGCCCGTTTGCAGGCCGCTGTAAACCTCGCTCACGCCCATCGCCACCGAGTTCGCGCCCATATCTTTGAGTGTCGCCAGCGCAACCGGGCTGCCCTGCACGCGAATTTTCATCCCCTTGAGATCTTCCGCCTTCAGCACCGGCTCTTTAGTGATGAGATTACGCGTACCGGAATCCATCCAGCCGAGGAAGACCAGCCGCGATTTCGGATTGTTAGTGAGCTTGTCGCCAATCTGCTTACCGATCTCGCCGTCAATCACCTTATGCATATGATCTTCATCGCGAAAAACGTAAGGCAGCGTGAAGACTTCGATATCCGGCAAAATCGCCGCGACCGGGGCCATCGATACGCGGATCATGTCGATCGCCCCCATCTGCGCCTGCTCGATCATCTGCTTCTCATCGCCCAGCACGCCGCCGGGAAAGACTTTAATCTCCAGCTTGTCACCGGTTTGCTGTTTAAGTTTCTCCCCCATATGCTGCACCGCCACCACGTTCGGGTAGCCCTCAGGGTGAACGTCAGCGGCCTTGATCACCTGCGCCGAGGCGTAAGAGGTAAACAGGAAGGCAGCGGAGGAAAGGCACAAAGCGGCCACGAATGGCTTAACAGTCATCTTCATCGGTCGGCTCCAGCGGTATTTTTGCGGTAAGAGATAAAACGTTGTTTTAGTTTTCCGCTTAAAAACTAGACGGGAAGTGCGAGGTGGGCGGTGAGATAACTCACAAAAGAAACAATTTCGAAACGCGATTTTAACGATGTGATAACGATATTTTAGGACAGATCACAGAATCTGCCCTGACAAAAACTAATGGCTTTTACGCAGCAGGTAGCGATACGGCAGAGTGTCGGTCTCTTTGGCAATCAGTTCATGTTCCATGAACGTGCAGAAACCCGGAATATCGCGGGTGGTTGCCGGGTCGTCGGCAATAATCAGCAGCGTTTCACCCACGGGCATCGTGCGCACGGTTTTGCGCACCATCATCACTGGCTCCGGGCAACGAAGGCCAAGGGCATCTAAAGTATGGTTTGGGCTGGCGAACAGATCGGTCATTGTGGTCTCACCGTAGAAAAATCGGGCTTAGTTTACGCCGTGATTTCTGTGACGCAAGTCAGGTTAACGATTGCGTGAAAAACAACCATTGCAATGATGCGCGGAAGCAGTATCATTCGCTCCCTTATCGCGCAGGTAACGATAAGAATACGAACAGTTTTATTGGGTTCCCTCACCCCAATCACTAAAAAGGTACAATATGACTCCCTTTACATCCGTACAGCGCAGGCACGCGCTGGTTTGGCTATCGCTATTCCATTTGCTGGTGATTATCTCCAGTAACTATCTGGTGCAGTTGCCGGTTTCTGTTTTTGGCTTCCACACCACCTGGGGCGCGTTCAGCTTTCCGTTTATTTTCCTTGCGACTGACCTCACCGTGCGCATCTTTGGCGCGCCGCTGGCTCGACGCATCGTTTTCGCAGTCATGCTCCCCGCACTGATGGTCTCCTACGCTATCTCATCACTTTTCTATATGGGTGAGTGGCAGGGGTTTGGCGCACTGGCGAGTTTCAACCTTTTTGTCGCTCGTATCGCCGCCGCCAGCTTTATGGCCTATGCACTGGGGCAAATCCTCGACGTTCACGTCTTTAACCGCCTGCGTCAAAGCCGACACTGGTGGCTCGCGCCGACGGCCTCGACGCTGTTCGGCAATATCAGCGACACGCTGGCCTTCTTCTTCATCGCCTTCTGGCGCAGCACTGACCCGTTTATGGCGCAGCACTGGGTGGAAATCGCGCTGGTCGATTACTGCTTTAAAGTGCTGATCAGCATCATTTTCTTCCTGCCGATGTACGGCGTGCTGCTGAATATGCTGATGAAACGCCTGGCAGACAAATCCGATTTGTCAGCAATGCAGCCAGGTTAAAGGTTCGTTTTCCGAGTTGTGATAAGATGGGTGAATGAGCCGTTAATGGCCGTTTATCGAAAGGAAGAAGTCAATGCGCAAATTGGTGAAATACGTTGGTATTGGCCTGCTGGTTGCGGGGCTGGCAGCCTGTGACAACAGCGATACCAAAGCTCCGGCACAGGGTGCGGCGGCAGAGAGCAACGCCTCCGGGCAGCCGATTAACCTGCTGGATGGCAAGCTGAGCTTCTCATTACCCGCGGATATGACCGACCAGAGCGGGAAGATGGGCACCCAGAGCAACAACATGCACGTTTACTCTGATGCGACCGGGCAGAAAGCCGTGATCGTTATCGTGGGCGACAACACCGATGAAGACCTCGGCGTGATGGCGAAACGTCTGGAAGAGCAACAGCGCAGCCGCGACCCGCAGCTGCAGGTTGTGACCAATAAATCCATCGAGGTGAAAGGCCACACGCTGCAACAACTGGACAGCATTATTTCTGCCAAAGGCCAGACTGCGTACTCTTCCGTTATCCTCGGCAAAATTGATGGCAAGCTGCTGACCATGCAGGTTACCCTGCCGGCAGACAATCAGCAGCAGGCGCAAACTGCCGCTGAAAACATCATTAACACTATCGTTATCAACTAATTAGTCTGATGATGACGCGGCCTTCGGTTGTTCAACCGGAGGCCTTTTTTTTAGCCGCCATCCCAGTAGCAGCGCAATCGCCACCAGCCCGGCGGCAGCCAGATAAATCGTCGACACGCCCATCCACGCCATCATCAGCCCGGCGAGCGGCCCGGTAATCCCGAGCGATAAATCCATAAACACCGTGTAGGTTGCCAGCGCGGAACCCTGATTTTGCGGCGGTACGGCCTTCACCGCCACCACACCCAGCGCCGGGAAGACCAGCGAGAAGCCTGCTCCCGCCAGGAAGGTGCCGATTTTCGCTATCAGTGGCGTATCAGCGATTCCGACCAACAGAAGGCCGATAATCTCAACCGAAAAACAGATCATGGCTACGTTCAGCCCGCCCAGACGGTTGATCCCGTTGGGGAACAGCAGACGCGTGCCAACGAATGCGCAGCTAAAGAGCGTGAGCGCAAAGGCTGCGCCGTCCCAGCCTTTGGCGTCATAAAACAGCGTAATGAAGGTCGCGATAACGCCGAAGCCCGCCGAGGCCAGCGCCAGCGCCATGCCGTAGGGCCAGACGCGCCCGAGCACCGCGCGAAACGACATCACCTTGCCCTTCGCCGCTTTCACTTCCGCACGCGGCAGTGCACAAATCACTGCCAGCGCAGCAACCGCCATAATCACCAGCGCCAGACCGTGCAGGCCGCCGTACTGGTAACAGAGCACGCCGAGTGGCGCGCCCATCGCCATCGCTCCGTAAGTTACGATGCCGTTCCAGGAGATGACCCGCCCAATATGCAGCGAGCCGACCACACCGACACCCCACAGCGTGGAGCCCGTCCCGGCAAAGCTCTGGCCAATCCCCAGAATCACCCGTCCCAGGCACAGCAGCACCAGGCTTACTATCGGCCAACTACCGCCCATCGCCGCCAGCAAATAACTCAGGCCGCTGAGAAAACAGCCGCACAGACCAAACACCACGATTTTCTTCGGCCCAAGTTGGTCGGCAAAGCGCCCGGCATGCGGACGACTTAACAGTGTGGCGAAGTATTGCAGGCTGATAACCAGACCCGCCCAGAAGGCGCTAAACCCCATGACATCATGGACATAGCCCGGCAGCACCGCAAGTGGCAGGCCGATGGTAAGATAGCTGGCGAAGTTGAAAATAACGACGGAAACGATGCGTAAATTGAGGCGAAAACCGCTGAGTTGTGCCCCATCTGCGGTGTCTGGCATGACAAACATCCGAATTTTAAAACGATGTTTTCATTATTGCATGCGCTGAAATTGAAGTCGCGCTTTTGCACCGCGCACTTTCAGATAATAAGCCTGCCGCTTCGCACTACACTTAAGTGCGAACGATCAAAAGGAATTCGATATGACCTCCCCACAGCCTGATAAAGCGGGCCTGCATATTTTACTCAAACTCGCCGCCCTGGTGGTGATCCTGGCCGGTATTCATGCCGCCGCCGATATCATCGTCCAGTTGCTGCTGGCGCTCTTTTTCGCCATTGTGCTTAACCCGCTGGTGACGTGGTTTTTGCGAAGGGGATTCTCGCGTGCGCTGGCCATCACCATTGTGATGATAGTGATGCTCTTCTTCCTTACGGCGCTGATGGCCGTCCTCGCCTCGTCAATCAATGACTTCATTGCCCTGATGCCGAGTTACAACAAAGAGCTCACCCGTAAGTTTATCGAGTTACAGGAGATGCTGCCGTTTCTGCATCTGCACATCTCGCCGGAAAGATTACTCCAGCGAATGGATTCCGATAAGGTGATGACCCTGGCGACAGCCTTAATGACCCAGCTATCCGGGGCGATGACCAGCATCGTGCTGCTGATCATGACTGTGGTATTCATGCTTTTCGAAGCCCGCCACGTCCCTTACAAAATGCGGTTTGCTCTCGTCAACCCGCAGGTACATATCGCCGGGCTCCACCGTGCGTTAAAAGGGGTATCCCATTATCTGGCGCTCAAAACATTTATCAGCGTGATGACAGGCGTGATTGTCTGGCTCGGCCTGTTGCTGCTCGATGTGCAATTCGCGCTGATGTGGGGCGTGCTGGCGTTTTTGCTGAACTACATTCCCAACATTGGCTCGGTGATTTCCGCCATTCCGCCGATGATTCAGGCACTGCTGTTTAATGGCTATTACGAATGTTTAATGGTCGGTGCGCTGTTCCTGGTGGTGCACATGGTGCTGGGCAATATTCTGGAGCCACGCGTGATGGGGCATCGTCTGGGGATGTCGACGCTGGTGGTGTTCTTGTCGTTGCTGATATGGGGATGGCTGCTGGGGCCGGTGGGCATGTTGCTGTCGGTGCCGCTGACCAGCGTCTGTAAAATCTGGATGGAAACCACAAAAGGCGGGAGCAAACTGGCGATACTGCTTGGCCCGGGGCGGCCCAAAAGCCGCCTGCCGGGCTAGTCTTTAGCGCAGGTTTGCCGGGAAATCTTTCGGCAGTTCACTGGCGGCACAGGCGATGACGCTGTCATCGTCCGGGCCGCAGTCGCGTACAAAGGTAATGGTCGCGAACTCATCAATCACTTCGGTCGGATAGGCCGGGCCGGCATCACGATACGAATTCATCAGTGGAATATGATCGTTCTGGAAGCAGACGGTTTTTTCCGGGTTGTTCATGATCCAACGCGGGAAGAAGATGGTGCCGTGGAACAGTTTGTCGCCCAGGTTCACAATCAGGCTAACGTCGGTACCGGTCGGTTCAGTCCATGAAATTTTGTAGATGCTTTCCCCGACACGCACGATGTATGCCTGCTGATCTTTCACCCAACGATTCCCTACCAGACCGCTGTGAATGCGGTAATCAAGGGTATTGGCGTTTTTGACGTAAATTTCGTAGTTCCAGCCGTTATCGTAGGTATAAACCAGATGTTTACCGATAAAACCGCTTAAATCATGTTTATCAAAGCTGCTCATAATTCGTTCTCCTCTTTTCGATGGAGTTATCTTATTGCTTTAAAATATGAATGAATAACGCTATGTTTGAATGAAATTCATCTAAATTTTAAATCAATTATGCATAAAACAACGCTTGAGCAGTGGGCGCTCCTCGAAAAAGTAGTTGAATCAGGCAGCTTTGCCAAAGCCGCAGAAGAGACCAACCGTAGCCAGTCATCGGTAAGCTATAACTTATCGTTGTTGCAGGAACGATTAGGCGTCGCGCTACTGGCACCAGAAGGCCGCCGCGCGGTACTGACACCCGCCGGGGAACTGTTACTCAGTCAGGTGAAACCGCTACTGAAAGCCTTCGCCTGGGTCGAAACCCGTGCCGCCACGCTACGCGACGGCATGCGCACGCGACTGGATTTAGTGGTGGACAGCATCTTCCCGCGCAAGCGGCTGTTTGCGATCCTGCGCGAGTTTCAGCAGGCGTACCCGAAAACGCAGGTGCGTTTGACGGAAGTGCTGGAGAACAGCACTAACAGCGATGCCGTTCAGGCAGAAGCGGATGTGATGGTGCTGACGCGACGTCAGGATATTACCGGGCGCGGCGAATGGTTGATGAATATCGATTTCATCGCCGTCGCGCATCGCGATCACCCGCTGTTTCACCAGGATGCCCCGTTCAGCGATGAGATGCTGCGTAACTGGCCGCTCATTCGTATTGCCGACCATGACAGCACACGCCAGCCGGGAAGCGATGCGTGGACCTTTTCGACAATTGATGCAGCGATTGATGCGGTGATGTATCAGGTGGGCTACGGCTGGTTGCCGGAAGAGCGTATTCAGCGCCTGCTGGAACAAGGCGTATTGAAGCCTTTACCGTTGCATCACGGCGCGCGTCGCGCCACGCCGCTGCATTTAATCGTGAAGCAGGATCTCGCCCCGCTGGATGAGCAGGTTGAGACGCTGTTGCGGCTGTTTAGCGAAGGGTAGGGAAACGCAGTGCAGGGAAATGCCGGATGCGGCTACGCCTTATCCGGCCTACGAATGCATTGACGATACTCGCCATCCGGCAACCCCAGGCTACGCCATCGTCGCAATCGTCTTCCTGAACCGCAGCAGGGCAATCATAAAGAACACCCCACCAATCGCCAGCAGCGTGACAAACTGCGGCCAGACAATCTCAAACCCGGCACCGCGATAGAGAATCGCCTGCGCCAGGCTGACAAAATGGGTCGTCGGCATCGACAACATTATGTCCTGTACCATTTGCGGCATACTTTCACGCGGCGTCGAGCCGCCGGAGAGCATCTGTAGCGGCAACAGCACCAGAATCATCAACAGCCCCAGTTGCGGCATCGAGCGCGCCACCGTACCCATGAAAATCCCGATAGACGTGGTGGCAAACAGACTTAACGCCACGCCGAGCATAAACAGCGGGATCGATCCTTCAATCGGCACGCCCAGCACACCCTGCACCATCAGCACCAGCGACAATCCGGACACTACCAGCACCACCAGCCCCATCGACCAGATCTTGGCCATCATGATTTCAAACGGCGTAATTGGCATCACCAGCAAATGCTCAACGGTGCCGTGCTCGCGTTCGCGGATAAGCGCCGAGCCTGTCAGCACAATCGCCAGCATGGTGATATTGTTGATAATCGCCATCACTCCGCCGAACCACGCAGGTTCAAGGTTCGGGTTAAAACGCATCCGCGTTTCCAGCGCCACCAGCGGCTCGCTGTTATCACGGTAGCGCGCGACAAAACTGTTCACCTCGCCGTTGATAATGCTCTGGATGTAGCTGTTACCGGTAAACGCCTGGCTCATACGCGTGGCATCAACGTTCACCTGAATATCCGGCTGACGCCCGGCCAGCACATCACGCTGAAAATTGGGCGGTATATTCACCGCGAAGGTATAGCGCCCGGCATCCAGCCCGGCGTCCATTTCATCGGCGGTGATCATCTCCGGCGGCAGGAACCACGGGCGGTAGAAGCTGTTCACTATACGGTTAGAAAGCTGCGACTGGTCCATATCCGCGATAGCAATCGGTGCGAGATGCAGCGACCCCGGCGTGACCGTCGCCGACGAGTAAACCGACAGCGTAAACGCAAACACAATCAACGCCAGCATCGCTTTATCGCCCAGCAGGCTGCGCAGTTCCTTGATGCCCAGGTTATAAATATTGCGTAATCGGCGCATCATCCCTCCTGTTTCTTCAGCAGCAGCACGCTCAGGCCAATTACCAGCGGCACGGCAATCAGCAGCGGAATGAACAGCGGCCAGAGATCGCCCAGATCCAGCGCCTTCGAAAACGTCCCACGCGCGATGGTCAGGAAATGGCTGGTCGGGTAGATCTCACCGATCCACCGCCCCGGCCCTTCGAGCGACGCCACCGGATCGATCATCCCGGAGAACTGGGTCGCCGGGATAAGCGTAATGATCGAGGTGCCAAAAATGGCGGCGATCTGACTTTTCATAAAGGTGGAAATCAGCAGCCCCATGCCGGTGGCGATGGTGACATACAGCAGCGCTGCCAGCGTCAGGGTGAGGAAACTGCCTTTGTGTTCAACGCCAAACACAAACACCGACAACGCGCATAGCAGGAAGAAGTTGAGCATCCCCAGCGCGATGTAGGGCAACTGTTTACCAAGCAGGAATTCGCTCCGTGTCGTCGGCGTAACGTACAGGTTGATGATCGACCCCAGCTCTTTTTCACGCACCACGCTTAACGCGCTGAGCATGGAGGGGATCATCATCAGCAGCAGCGGAATAACCGCAGGCACAATCGCCGGAAGGCTTTTTACATCCGGGTTATAGCGATAGCGGGTTTCGATGGTCATCAGGCCATTCTGCGCATTTGACGTCGGCTGGCGACTGGCGACGTCCTGAAGCCAGGTCAGGTGCATCGCCTGCACGTAACCCTGCACCGTTTCCGCGCGGCTCGGCATCGCACCATCCACCCAGACACCGATTTTCACCGGCGTACCGCGCGCGATATCTCGGCCAAAGTTGGGCGGAATTTCAATCGCCACGGCGACCTCGCCTGCCCGCATCCGTTTATCCAGCTCGTCATAGCTGGTGAGCGGCGGCTGTTCGATAAAATAGCGCGAACCGGCAAGATTGAGCGTCCATTCCTGGCTGCTCATGGTTTGATCGCGATCGAGCACCGCGAAGCGCAGGTTTTCGACGTCCATGCTGATGCCGTAACCCATGATCAGCATCAGAATCACCGTGCCGAGCATCGCCAGCGTCGAGCGTACCGGATCGCGGCGCAATTCCAGCGCTTCCCGGCGGCTGTAGCTGAACAGACGGCGCAGGCTGAAGCCCTGACGCGGCGGCGTTGGTGCTTCATGCGTCACCGGGATGTCATCTGGCGGCGTCACCGCCTGCGCAGGGCCGGACGCTTCCTGGAGCCAGGCGATAAACGCCTCTTCCAGGTTCGCCGCGCCACGGCGCTCAACCAGTTCCTGCGGCGTGCCGCTGGCCAGCACTTTGCCCGCGTGCATCAGCGACATGCGGTCGCAGCGCTCCGCTTCGTTCATAAAGTGGGTGGAGATGAAAATAGTGACTTTATCCTGCCGCGACAAATCAACCATCAGTTGCCAGAACATATCGCGTGCTACCGGGTCAACGCCGGAGGTCGGTTCATCAAGAATGAGCATTTCCGGGCGATGGATCACCGCTACCGCCAGCGACAATCGCTGGCGAATGCCCAGTGGCAGCGAGGCAGGAAGCGCATCCTCGACGTCGGTGAGCATGAAACGCGCGCTCATTTCCGCGACGCGCTGCGGGATCTCCGCTTCGGGAATATGAAACAGGCGGGCGTGAAGCTCCAGGTTTTGCCGCACGGTGAGTTCACTGTAAAGGGAGAACGCCTGCGACATATACCCTACCCGGCGGCGGGTTTCGATATCGTTCGGGTCGACGGGCTGGCCGAACAGCCAGGCTTCGCCTTCGCTGGCAGGCAGCAGACCGGTCAGCATCTTCATGGTGGTCGATTTGCCGCAGCCGTTGGAGCCGAGAAAACCAAAAATCTCGCCGCGCGGAATGCGAAAGTTCACATGATCGACCGCGACAAAATCGCCGAAACGCATGGTGAGATCGCGTGCTTCAATGGCGATTTCCGCATTTTCTGCCTGATACGGCGGAATGACGACCGGTTTATGCGCCTGCCGCTGCGCCTCTGGCAACAGGGCGATAAAGGCTTGCTCCAGCGTCTCGCTGTCGGTTTTATCCCGCAGTTGCTGCGCGCTGCCCGTCGCCATCACTTCGCCGTCGTTCATTGCCACCAGCCAGTCAAAACGCTCGGCTTCTTCCATGTAGGCGGTCGCGACCAGCACGCTCATGTTGCTTTGTCGTTCGCGGATGCTGTCGATCAGATCCCAGAACTGCGCGCGTGAAAGCGGGTCAACGCCGGTTGTGGGTTCATCGAGGATCAGCAATTCCGGGTCGTGGATCAACGCACAGCACAGCCC
This sequence comes from Pseudocitrobacter sp. RIT415, assembly GCF_003057695.2. NCBI lineage: Bacteria > Pseudomonadati > Pseudomonadota > Gammaproteobacteria > Enterobacterales > Enterobacteriaceae > Pseudocitrobacter > Pseudocitrobacter sp. RIT415. The sequence continues at coordinate 36,096 of NZ_QBJC02000019.1, forward strand.
CAGCTTTTGCTTCATCCCACCAGAAAGCTTCCCGGCGGGGCGATCGCGGAACGGGGCCAGCCCGGTGCTGTTCAGCAATTCGCTGATCCGCGCTTCACGCTCCGCTTTGTTGTGGCCAAACAGGCGCGCGAAGAAGTCGACGTTTTCATACACCGACAGCGTGTGATAGAGGTTTTTGCCCAGCCCCTGCGGCATCCAGGCGATGCGCGGGCAGACATCGCGGCGGTGCGCCGCATCGCGCATATCGCCGCCGAGCACAATCACATTGCCCTGCTCAATCACCCGCGCACCGGAAATCAGCGACAGCAGGCTTGATTTCCCGACGCCATCCGGGCCAATCAGGCCGACCATACAGCGTGAGGGAATGTTCAGCGTAATGTTCTTTAACGCCACCGTCGCGCCGTAACGCTGGCCGACGCCTTCAAGCTGCGCGACAGCGGGTCTTACCTGCCCGGTCATTGCGGCAGCCTCACCATCAGGTCATCCGGCCAGGGCTTCTGTTCATCCAGACGCACCCACGCCATGCCCGGTAACCCGGTTTTCACATATTCCAGATGCTGTTGCAGCAGCGCTTGTGGAATGCGCGCTTTCACGCGGAACATCAGCTTCAGCCGCTCATCGCGGGTTTCCACGGTTTTTGGCGTGAACTGGGCGACGCTCGCCACAAAACTGATGGTGGCCGGAACGCGTAAATCGGGTGCGGCATCGAGCACCAGACGCGCTTCACCGCCAATCTTCAGCAAACCCGCCTGCTCGGTCGGCAGGAAGAAGGTCATATAAACATCGCTGAGATCAACCATATTGAGCACTCTGCCGCCCGCCGCCAGCACTTCGCCCGGCTCGGCGACACGATATTGCACGCGCCCGTCGCGCGGGGCTTTTAGCTCGCTGTCGTCGATATCGGCCTGAATGCGCCGCTCGGTGGCCTGCGCTGCCTCGACGCGCGTTTGCGCCTGAATGATATTGGTGCGCGCTGCTTCAATCGCCGCATTGGACGCCGAAACCTGTGCCTTTGCCGACTCCAGCGCCGCACGCGCGCTCTCTGCCGCCGCGCGATCGTCATCTAATTGTTGCGCTGAGACCGCGCCGCGCGTCGACAGCGTCTGTGAACGGGTATGCCGTTTAGAGACGGATGCCAGCTCGGCATCACGCTGCTTCACCACCGCCTGTGCCGCACGCATCTCGCTCTGGCGCTGCTCCAGCAAGGCTCGTGCAGCCGCGACCGCGCTTTCCGCTTCTTTGATTTGCGCAATAGCTTCCTGGCGTTGCTCCTGAAGCACGCGGGTGTCCATCTTCGCTAACACCTCGCCCTGACGCACAAACTGCCCTTCCGACACCAGTATGGTGTCGATGCGTCCGGCTATTTTAGTGGCGATATCCACTTCCGTGGCCTCGATTCTGCCATTGCTGGCCGCGAAACCCTCCGGTACGCCCGCGGGTCGTAACATCCACCACGCCACGGCGGCCACCACCACCACGATGCCAATAATCCACCACGTCAAATGACGCTTAATGTTGTCCATACTCGACCCGCCATAATCCCTGTTACCAAACCACGCGTGTCACAAAGCGCGCCGAACAAGCGTTCAGCGACGATTCCCCTCCGGGATAAGAGGGAAAGAAGAGAGAGAGCCAGACAGTGTACAGGCGTCGGGATGACGCTCACCGTGAAGGAGAATGCTGGATGAAGGTGTTGCGAAATCGGGTAGTAATGTTGTCATCATCAGCGTTCCTGGCCGTAAATGAAACACGCGTACTCATTGATAGTGTCAATGTGATAGTAACACCTGGTTTTTGTATGTCTATTGTGTAAATGAAATGAGTTTAACCTCAACAAATTATAAACAGGCACAACTATTAATATTGTTAACTATTTTGATAATGGCTATTCTGCCGACTCAATTTAATGATCTCGTTATGGCGAGGCTCCTGTACAAAAATAAGTTATCGCCCTGTTGGTATCGAGAGAGACCGCTCAGGGAAATACAGGCATCCATCGAATCAAGGTGTTGCCAAGATAACTTCTGCCAAAATGCTTTTGGTCAGATACGTTGTACAGTGCTAAATCCAGGACGTAGGGATCTGCTTTGCTAATCCTGTCTTGTTCGCCCCTATGAGAACTTTTCTATAGGGTAATTTTATGTCCTCCATTCAATATGATGCTATCCACAATGGCTTAACGGCTTTCCAGGGTGATGCGATCGCACAATATATGCGTACTGATTTTATGACGCTACCCGACCATCTTTGCGTGGGCGAAGCGCGCGACCGCTTTATTTCTCAACTCTCTCTTCAGGATATACCAGGACAACTTTTTGTTGTCGCCGATAAAACGCTACGCGGCGTACTCTCAATTAAAAAGCTCCTTCAGGAAAAAGATTTAAAGCTTCCGATTAATCATCTAATGGACAATTGCTTACTCCGTGTGAAACCTGATGCAGAACGCGCTGACGTTGTGGCTATTCTGGCACAGCGCGAGCTGGATGTTATTCCCGTCGTCGATAAAGGCGAGCTTGTTGGCTGCCTGACGATGAAAGAGATTGTGCATTTGCAGGAAGACGACGTTACCGAGGATGCTCAATTACAGGGGGCCACGCTTCCTTTAGAAAAACCCTATCTTGATATGACGCCATGGGCGTTATGGAAAAAACGTTCTGTTTGGCTGCTATTACTATTTGTCGCTGAAGCCTATACCAGCAGTGTGCTTCAACATTTTGAGGAGTCGCTGGAGTCTGCTATCGCACTGGCGTTTTTCATACCTTTGTTGATAGGTACAGGAGGAAACAGTGGTACCCAAATTACCTCAACGCTTGTACGCGCGATGGCCCTTGGTGAGGTGCGTTTACGTGACATGGGGCAAGTCATTCGTAAAGAGGTGACCACCTCATTCATGATTGCGCTGACATTGGGTCTTGCTGGCTGTTTCCGAGCCTGGATGATGGGGATTGGCATCGAAATTACCATGATCGTTAGCCTAACGTTAGTTTGCATAACGCTTTGGAGCGCAATTGTGTCCTCAGTCATTCCAATGGTGCTTAAGCGGATTGGCATCGATCCCGCCGTTGTATCTGCGCCCTTTATTGCAACGCTGATTGATGGCACAGGTCTTATTATCTACTTTAAAATCGCCCAGTATTTTCTTGGGTTGAATTAATCATTATCCGGCAGCCTGGCTGCCGGCTTTGCAAGCACGAACAGGTGATAAGAGCACCTATCTGCCTGTAGCACTCTCCCCCAGCGCCTGCGCGCACGCCCAGGCGCTCGACCAGGCCCACTGGAAGTTATAACCGCCCAGCCAGCCGGTGACATCCATCACTTCACCAATGAAATACAGCCCCGGCACCTTGCGCGCTTCCATGGTTCGGGAAGAGAGTTCGTTGGTATCCACGCCGCCCAGCGTGACTTCCGCCGTGCGATACCCTTCCGTACCGTTCGGTTGCACACGCCATTCGGTCAACGTTTCCACCAATGTTTGCTGATCGCGCACATTAAGCTGTTTCAGCGTGACATCCGGAATCTGCCCCAGTTGCTGCAAACACTCCACCAGGCGTTTCGGCAGATGCATCGCCAGCGTGTTTTTCAGGCTCTGATTCGGGTGTTCAGCGCGCTGCGTATCAAGGAATTCGGCCAGGTCGATATCCGGCAGCAGGTTGATGGTGACGAACTCCCCTGGCTGCCAGTAGCTGGAAATCTGCAATACCGCCGGGCCGGAGAGGCCACGATGGGTAAACAGCAGGCTTTCACGAAAAACGGTGCCGTCTTGCGCGCTAATCACAGAGGGAACGGAAACACCGGAGATGGTTTGGGAAACATCCAGCATTGGTTTATGCAGCGTGAATGGCACCAGCCCCGCGCGGGTTGGTAGAACCTTCAGGCCAAATTGTTCGGCAATTTTGTAACCAAATGGCGATGCGCCAAGGCCCGGCATCGACAATCCGCCGCTGGCAATCACCAGTTTTTGGGCGGTGACGGTTTCGCCGTTGAGTTGCAGGCTAAAGCCTGCTTCATCACGCTCAACGCTCAATACTTCGCTGCGCAGGCGCGTCGTAACGTTGCCTTTTGCACATTCATCCACCAACAGCTTCACAATTTGCTCGGCGGAATCATCACAGAAAAGTTGCCCCAGCGTCTTCTCATGCCAGGCGATGCCGTGTTTTCCAACCAGGTCGATGAAATCCCATTGGGTGTAGCGCGCCAGTGCGGATTTGCAAAAATGCGGGTTTTGGCTGAGATATGCCGCGGGTTCGACATAAAGATTAGTAAAGTTGCAGCGGCCACCGCCGGACATCAAAATCTTACGCCCCGGCTTCTTACCGTTATCCAACAACAGCACGCGCAGGCCCGCCTGCCCGGCCTGCGCGGCACAAAACATTCCTGCGGCACCGGCCCCAATTACAATGGCATCAAACCTTTCCACGCACTATCCTCAACTTAGAGATTGTCGGGAATTGTAAATTTTTCACGCATGTCGTACCAGTGAAATATAAGACAATCCTGCATATCCGTTTGAAAATTCTTAAAAAATCATTTTCACCGTTTATACAAAGATGGGGAAATATCAAAAAAAGTCTATATTTCACTTTGCCCGCGCTGCCAAAGTCCATGATAATGCCGCGCGTTCATGTCCTCAAAATGGCGTAACGTACTATGTTACATTTGTTCGCAGGTCTGGATTTACATACCGGGCTTTTGTTGGTACTTGCTCTGATTTTTGTTCTGTTCTACGAAGCGATTAACGGCTTCCATGACACAGCAAACGCAGTGGCAACCGTGATTTATACTCGCGCTATGCGATCGCAGCTTGCGGTTGCCATGGCGGCTATCTTTAACTTCCTCGGCGTTCTGCTGGGCGGCCTGAGTGTAGCTTATGCCATCGTGCATATGTTACCGACAGATCTCCTGCTTAATGTCAGTTCGGCGCACGGCCTCGCCATGGTCTTCTCCATGTTGTTGGCTGCGATTATCTGGAACCTCGGCACTTGGTATTTTGGTCTGCCGGCGTCCAGTTCCCACACGCTGATTGGCGCGATTATCGGTATTGGTTTAACCAATGCGCTGATGACCGGCACATCGGTGGTGGATGCGCTTAACATTCCGAAAGTACTGAATATTTTCGGCTCCCTGATTGTGTCACCGATTGTCGGCCTGGTCTTCGCAGGTGGTCTGGTGTTCCTGCTGCGTCGCTACTGGAGCGGTACGAAAAAACGTGCGCGTATCCACCTGACGCCGGCAGAGCGTGAAAAGAAAGACGGCAAGAAAAAGCCGCCATTCTGGACGCGTATCGCCCTGATCATCTCGGCTATCGGCGTCGCGTTCTCTCATGGCGCGAACGACGGTCAGAAAGGCATTGGTCTTATCATGCTGGTACTGATTGGCGTGGCTCCGGCAGGTTTCGTGGTCAACATGAACGCGTCGGGCTACGAAATCACCCGTACCCGTGATGCTATCAATAACGTTGAAGTCTTCTATCAGCAGCATCCTGCGCTACTGAAAAAAGTCACCGGCGTTGACCAGATTATTCCTGAGCCTGACACCGCTATCACGCCGTCTGGCGAGCTGCACTGTCATCCGGCCAACTCTCTCTACGCGTTAACCCGCGTGAAGAACATGCTGGCGGATATCGAGACCTACGACAAACTGAGCGTTGAGCAGCGTAGCCAACTGCGTCGCATCATGCTGTGTATCTCTGATACCACCGATAAAGTCGCTAAGCTGCCGGAAGTGAGCGCTGACGATCAGCGTCTGCTGAAGAAACTGAAAGGCGACATGCTCAACACCATTGAGTACGCACCGGTCTGGATCATCATGGCCGTCGCGCTGGCGCTGGGTTGCGGTACGATGATTGGCTGGCGTCGCGTGGCGACCACCATCGGTGAGAAAATCGGTAAGAAAGGCATGACCTACGCACAGGGTATGGCGGCGCAGATGACCTCTGCAGTATCCATCGGCCTGGCGAGTTATACCGGGATGCCGGTTTCCACCACCCACGTGCTCTCCTCCTCTGTGGCGGGGACGATGATTGTGGATGGCGGCGGTCTGCAACGGAAAACCGTGACCAACATTCTGATGGCCTGGGTCTTCACACTGCCGGCGTCGATTCTGCTGTCGGGCGGGTTGTACTGGCTGTCGCTGATGATTATCTAATCATCAGGCAGACAAAAAAGACGGGTCAGGAAACTGGCCCGTCTTTTTTTATGTGGAAAGATTAATGCCAAAGAGCCAGTGCAATCAGGCTCACCACCACTAATCCACACAACGAACTGGTCAAAATGAACTGGCGGCGCACGCGTTCACAGCGGCGAATAAACTCGTCGTCATGATGATCGCGATAACGCTGACCGTAAATGTACCAAACCAGCCTTACCTGCTTGCTGGGTTGACCATGTGAGGTAAAAAACCCACCACCATCAACATATTGATAGAGCAAGGGATCGCAACCACGCAGTACCACTAGCAATGCACGTAACGACGAGAAATAGCGTGCCATATTTACCACACAGACGACACACAGGGCCCAAAACAGCGCGATTGTGCTGATCATACCTCCTCCCCGGCGACCCGCCCAAAGGAGATACCTCCCGGGCTACCGCACCCCAATTACCCATAGCTCCAGACAGCTCAGTGAAAAAGGTGAGAATCCGATCACGTTTATTTGTCCGACCGGCTCATTAAATAGTGTAGGAGATTAGTGAAATTTTTTACCACAACCTTAAGCGTTATCAATAGGTGTCTTTAGATAAATTTGTTTAACAAATTGGTGATCGCGTCGCATTGACGCGCAGACCCGGTCGCTATAATGTAGAAATATCTTCTACAATGAGGTCTTTAAGATTATTACAAGGCCTGATTAGCATCCACGGATGCGGCAGATTTTAGGCAGGGCTAAACCCCCGCGCAATCGACATGCAGGACGCGGGCGACTTCACGCCCATTGGTCATCGACAACTTTATGGAAGGAGTAACACCATGGCTTACAAACACATTCTTATCGCGGTAGACCTTTCACCAGAGAGTAAAGTACTGGTTGAGAAAGCCGTATCTATGGCACGCCCATACAACGCGAAAGTTTCCCTGATTCATGTTGATGTGAATTACTCCGATCTCTATACCGGCCTTATCGATGTGAATCTGGGCGATATGCAAAAACGCATTTCGGAAGAGACTCACCATGCGCTGACTGAGCTGTCCACCAATGCGGGTTACCCGATTACCGAAACCCTGAGCGGCAGCGGCGATCTGGGCCAGGTGCTGGTCGACGCCATTAAGAAATACGATATGGACCTGGTGGTTTGCGGCCATCATCAGGACTTCTGGAGCAAGCTGATGTCTTCTGCACGTCAGTTGATCAACACCGTTCACGTGGATATGTTGATTGTTCCACTGCGCGACGAAGAAGAAGAGTAATCGCTTCCCGCGCATAATGACAACGCCCGCTTTTGCGGGCGTTTTTTTTCAGTACGCAAACCTGATAAGCGCAGCACCATCAGGCTATACGCTTACGCTTTGCGCGCGGCAATCCAGTCCTGAACTTCGATAACAAATTCATCCGGCGCTTTGCGGTACATCTTGCGGGCAAGGTCGAGGATCGTGTGCTGAGCCAGTGCCTCTTCCATTCGCTGTTGCGCCATATCCATTACTGAACGTACGCCGCAGATACCTTCACACGCCCACGCTGGCGGTTGTTCATCAAACACGGCCAGCCGCTGGCGAATTTCACGGCATTCAAAGATGCGTTTTTCACCGTCGATGGCAACAGCCACGTCTTTCACCGTGATATGCTCCGCTGGTTTCGCCAGCTGAAAACCGCCGCCCTTTCCTTCAATGCTACGCACCAGACCGGCTTTTGACAGGCGAGTGAAGATTTTGGCGAGGTAGTCATAGGGCACGCTTTGTAACTCCGCAATTTCGCGCACGCTCATGTCGCGGGCATCGCCCTTACTGTCTACCATGCACATCAGGCTATGAATGCCGTACTCAACCCCGGAACTGTAAAATGCCATGTTGTAATCTCAGCCAATATAACTCTGAGTTATTGTAGCTTTTCTACCCTCTGCAATCCAGACGCCCTCGCGACACCCTATCAAAAAGAAGAAATAAATAGCGATTATTCAACGTCATAAACATGAAATCGCTACAGCGCTCTTTTTTCGCATTGCTTTTTCAAACTACGACCAATAAAATCCGAGTAAATTAATCGGAGTTAACAGAGTGAATAAGCAATGCGTAAACAAATTCTGATCGTCGGTGCCGGCTTCGCCGGTATGTGGGCGGCCCTGAGCGCGGCACGTCTGGCAGACAAAAACAACGGCCAGGCAATTGATATTACAGTGATTGCTCCACAGCCAGAGCTACGTGTTCGCCCGCGTTTTTATGAAAGCCACGTGGCAACGCTGGTTTCCCCACTGATGCCGCTCTTCGACGCCACCGGTGTGGCATTTCTGCGTGGCACCGTATCGGATATCCACACCGACTCACGTAGCGTGAGCTGGAAAGATGCCAACGGCGAATCCCACCAGCATGGCTACGATCGCCTGATTCTGGCGAGCGGGAGTCACGTAAACCGTTCATTTATCTCAGGTGTCGCAGAGCATGCGTTCGATCTCGATCAGTTAGAGAGCGCAGCCGTTTTAGAAAAACATCTGCAATCCCTGGCGAAGAAACCGGAAAGCGAGGCGCGTAACACCGTCGTTGTCTGCGGCGGCGGGTTTACCGGTATTGAAATGGCGATGGAATTACCAGGCCGTCTGCGCGACATTCTTGGCTCAAATGCTAAGACCAGAGTAGTCGTAGTTGAGCGCGGCCCACAGCCTGGTTCACGCTACAGTGAAGAACTGCGTAATGTGGTTATTGATGCCTCCAACGAACTGGGCGTCGAATGGATTGTGAATGCAGAGGTGGAATCAGTAGATGCCACAGGCGTCACGCTGAAAAACGGGCAGCGAATTGCCTCTTCAACCGTTATCTGGACCGTGGGCGTCCAGGCAAGCGACCTGACAGCACAGATTGATGCGCCTCGCGATCGTCAGGGGCGTCTGCATGTGGATGCGAATCTTCAGGTTGTCGGGCATGAAGCGATTTTCGCCACGGGCGACGTGGCTTATGCGGCAACGGATGACAAAGGCAACCACGCATTGATGACCTGCCAGCACGCGATTCTGCTGGGCAAATTCGCCGGGAATAACGCTGCAGCCAGTCTGCTGGGTGTGGAGCCGTCACCGTATCGCCAGGAGATGTACGTCACCTGTCTGGATCTCGGCGCATGGGGCGCGGTGTATACCGAAGGTTGGGATCAGCAGGTAAAACTGACGCGCGAAGAAGCGAAGAAGTTGAAGGTGTCGATCGTCAGTGAGCTGATTTACCCACCGAAAGCAGAGAGAGCGGCGGCGTTTGAGATGGCGGATCCGTACGCGCCATTTGTGTAGGGGCCCTCACCCCGGCCCTCTCCCACAGGGAGAGGGAGAAAACCGCACAAGCTTAACCCTTGGCACAATCGGTTCCCTCTCCCTGTGGGAGAGGGTTAGGGTGAAGGGCATCAGGCCGCACCGCCCCTACTCCGCCGTCCCCGCATAAATATCAAACCGATGCCCTTTGGTGACCACCGCGTTCGTTGTTGCCACATCCGCAAGCGGCGGTGCGTAGTCTGGCCGTTTCACCACCACCCGTTTCGTCGCCAGCAAGCGTGCGGGTTCCAGCAATCCATCCGCGTCTAAATCCGGCCCCACCAGCGACTGAAACACGCGCATCTCTTTCTTCACCAGCGCGCTTTTCTGCTTATGCGGGAACATCGGGTCAAGGTACACCACCTGCGGTCGCGGCGTGATATCCGCAAGCGTCGTCAGGCTGGAAGCGTGGATCAACTGCAAGCGCTCCTGCAACCAGCCGCCGATTTCCGGGTCGGCATAGCCGCGCGCCAGGCCATCGTCGAGCAGCGCCGCCACGACCGGGTTGCGTTCCAGCATCCGTACATGGCAGCCCACCGAGGCCAGCACAAACGCATCGCGCCCCAGCCCCGCCGTGGCGTCAACCACGTCCGGTAAATAGCTGCCCTTAATGCCCACCGCTTTCGCTACCGCTTCACCGCGACCGCCGCCAAATTTGCGACGGTGCGCCATCGCCCCGCCAACAAAATCCACGAAGATACCGCCAAGCTTAGGCTCATCACGTTTGCGCAGTTCCAGATGCTCTGGCGTTAACACCAGCGCCATCAGGTTGTCTTCATCGTGCTCCAGCCCCCAGCGGGCGGCAAGAACAGATAAGGCGCCGTCTCCGGCGCCCGTTTCATCAAGTAAACAGATTTTCACTGACTGATTAGCCTTTGATCCCGTAGTGCTCCAGCATCGCATCGAGCTGCGGTTCACGGCCACGGAAGCGTTTGAACAGTGCCATGGGTTCTTCAGAACCGCCGCGCGTCAGGATGTTATCGAGGAACGACTGCCCGGTATCGCGGTTGAAAATCCCCTCTTCTTCGAAGCGGGAGAACGCATCCGCCGCCAGCACATCGGCCCACAGATAGCTGTAGTAACCCGCCGCATAACCGCCAGCAAAGATATGGCTGAAAGCATGCGGGAAGCGGCCCCATGACGGCCCCGGCACCACAGCGACCTGTTTCTTGATTTCTGCCAGAGTTTCGAGGATTTTCGCGCCCTGTTCCGGGTTAAATTCCGCATGCAGACGGAAGTCGAACAGGCCGAATTCCAGCTGACGCAGGATAAACAGCGCCGCCTGGTAGTTTTTCGCCGCCAGCATTTTATCCAGCAGTTCCTTCGGCAGCGGTTCGCCGGTTTCATAGTGACCAGAGATAAACGCCAGCGCGTCCGGCTCCCAGCACCAGTTTTCCATGAACTGGCTCGGCAGTTCGACCGCATCCCACGGTACACCGTTGATCCCGGAAACGCCCGCGGTTTCGATGCGGGTCAGCATGTGATGCAGGCCGTGACCGAATTCGTGGAACAGGGTGATCACTTCATCATGCGTAAATAGCGCCGGTTTGCCGTTGACCGGACGGTTAAAGTTACAGGTCAGATAGGCGACAGGTTTTTGCAGCGAGCCATCGAGCTTGCGCATCTGGCCGACACAGTCGTCCATCCACGCTCCGCCGCGTTTGTGTTCACGTGCGTACAGGTCAAGGTAGAAGCTACCGCGCAGTTCGTTGTTTTCGTCATACAGCTCGAAGAAGCGCACTTCCGGGCTCCAGACGTCAACATCGTTGCGCTCTTTGGCGGTGATACCGTAAATGCGTTTCACCACCTCAAACAGGCCGTTAACGGCTTTGTTTTCCGGGAAGTACGGGCGCAGTTGCTCGTCGCTGATGCTGTAGAGGTGCTGTTTCTGTTTTTCGCTGTAGTACGCGATATCCCACGGTTGCAGCTCATCGACGCCAAATTCCGCTTTCGCGAAGGCACGCAGTTGCGCCAGCTCTTTTTCACCCTGCGGACGCGCACGTTTGGCGAGATCGGTTAAGAATTCCAGCACCTGCTGCGGGTTTTCCGCCATTTTGGTGGCGAGAGATTTAGAAGCATAGCTCTCGAAACCCAGCAGTTGCGCCAGTTCGTGACGCAGGGCGAGGATTTCCGCCATCACCGGGCTGTTATCCCATTTACCGGCATTCGGGCCTTGATCGGAGGCGCGGGTGCTGTAGGCGCGATACATCTCTTCACGCAGGGCCTGGTTGTCGCAGTAGGTCATCACCGGGAGATAGCTTGGGATATCCAGCGTCAGCAGATAGCCGTCCAGCTCTTTGGCTTCGGCCTGAGCTTTGGCGGCGGCCAGCGCGCTTTCCGGCATACCGGAGAGCTCCGCTTCGTCGCTTACCTGCTTCGTCCAGCCCATGGTGGCATCCAGCACATTGTTGCTATAGATGTTGCCCAGTTCAGACAGTCGCGTCGCAATTTCGCCGTAGCGCTGCTGTTTCTCTTTCGGCAGTCCGATACCGGACAGCTCGAAATCGCGCAGTGCGTTATCGACCGCTTTTTTCTGTGCGGTTGAGAGCGTGGCGTAGTTATCGCCGTCGCGCAGGTCGCGATACGCTTTGTACAGCCCTTCATGCTGACCGACCCAGGTGCTGTATTCCGACAGCAACGGCAGGGTTTGCTCGTAAGCCTCACGCAGTTCCGGGCTGTTTTTGACCGAGTTCAGGTGGCTGACCGGCGAGAAAATACGCTCCAGCACATCGTTCACTTCCGCCAGCGGCTGGCATAAGTTTTCCCAGGAGTAAGGTGCGCCCTGTGCTACCACACGTTCCACATTTTCACGGCAGTCGTTCAGCGCTTTGGTGACGGCGGGAACAACATGCTCAGGCTTGATGGCGGAAAACGGTGGCAGTTCGAAGGGAGTCAGTAATGGATTCGTCATATGCACAGTCCTGGTTAAAAAGGGGGAACAAACGCTCAAGCGCGTAGCGTCGCCTTCCGGCGCGTAATGTATGTAGCATGGGGTTAAGTGTAGTGAATTTCAATGATAAGCGTTGCGCTTTCGCGGCGGCGGCGACTTTTCGGTATACTGTTCGGATAGCCTTTTTTGTTGCCCGGTAACGGGCCCATGTTTTACTTAGCGGAACCCCTTTACCCATGCTCAGTTATCGCCACAGCTTTCACGCTGGCAACCACGCCGACGTCCTTAAACACACCGTTCAGAGCCTGATCATCGAATCACTGAAAGAGAAAGAGAAACCGTTTCTCTATCTGGACACCCATGCGGGCGCAGGCCGTTACCAGCTAAGCAGCGAGCATGCCGAGCGTACCGGTGAGTATCTGGAAGGTATCGCCCGTATCTGGCAGCAGGACGATCTGCCTGCCGAACTGGAGCCGTACATCAGCGTGGTACAGCACTTTAACCGCAGCGGTCAGTTGCGCTACTACCCAGGCTCACCGCTGATTGCGCGTCAGTTACTGCGTGAACAAGACAGCCTGATGATGACCGAACTGCACCCAAGCGATTTCCCGCTGCTGCGTTCCGAGTTCCAGAAAGACGATCGTGCGCGCGTGGAGAAAGCCGACGGTTATCAGCAACTCAAATCCAAACTGCCGCCGGTTTCTCGTCGTGGGCTGATCCTCATCGACCCGCCGTATGAAATTAAAACCGATTACCAGGCAGTCGTGACGGGTATTCACGAAGGCTATAAACGCTTTGCGACAGGCACCTATGCGTTGTGGTATCCGGTCGTCCTGCGTGCGCAAATCAAACGCATGATCAAAGACCTCGAAGCCACCGGCATCCGTAAAATTCTGCAAATCGAGCTGGCGGTGCGCCCGGACAGCGACCAGCGCGGTATGACCGCGTCCGGCATGATTGTTATCAACCCGCCGTGGAAGCTGGAACAGCAGATGAACGCCGTACTGCCGTGGCTGCACAGCAAGCTGGTGCCGAACGGTATCGGCCACACCACGGTAAGCTGGATCGTGCCTGAGTAATTGCAGACATAGCCAGAACCTATCAGTTTCAGGTATACAATCGCGGATCTTTGGCGCTGGGCGCAGAGCCCTCGCCTGACAATGAACAGGAAGGAGCGGTCATGACCAAACATTACGACTATATCGCTATTGGCGGCGGCAGCGGCGGCATCGCCTCGATTAACCGTGCGGCGATGTACGGCCAGAAGTGCGCGCTGATTGAAGCCAAAGAGCTGGGCGGCACCTGCGTTAACGTCGGTTGCGTGCCGAAAAAAGTGATGTGGCATGCCGCGCAAATTCGCGAAGCCATCCACATGTATGGCCCGGATTACGGTTTTGATACCACCATCAACGACTTCGACTGGAACAAGCTGATTGCGAGCCGTACCGCCTACATCGACCGTATTCATACGTCGTATGACAATGGCCTGGCGAAAAACAAAGTCGACGTCATTAAAGGCTTTGCCCGCTTTGTTGATGCGAAAACCGTGGAAGTGAACGGGGAAACGATCACCGCCGATCATATCCTGATCGCCACCGGCGGTCGCCCAAGTCATCCGGATATTCCGGGCGTGGAATACGGTATCGATTCCGACGGTTTCTTCGCGCTGCCAGCACTGCCGAAACGCGTCGCGGTTGTCGGTGCGGGCTACATTGCTGTGGAACTGGCAGGCGTGATTAACGGACTGGGCGCAGAAACGCATCTGTTTGTGCGTAAACACGCGCCGCTGCGTACCTTCGACCCGCTGATTACCGAGACGCTGGTTGAAGTCATGAACGCGGAAGGCCCGACTCTGCATACCCAGGCGGTGCCAAAAGCGGTGGTGAAAAACGCCGACGGTAGCCTGACGATTGAACTGGAAGATGGCCGCAGCCAGACAGTAGATTGCCTGATTTGGGCAATTGGCCGTGAACCGGCAACTGACAATTTCAACCTGGCGGCAACGGGCGTGAAAACCAACGATAAAGGCTATATCGTGGTCGATAAATTCCAGAACACCAATGTTCCGGGGATTTATGCGGTCGGTGATAACACCGGTGCCGTTGAGCTGACGCCGGTTGCGGTCGCGGCGGGCCGTCGTCTTTCAGAACGTCTGTTTAATAACAAACCGGAAGAGCATCTGGATTACAGCAATATCCCGACCGTGGTCTTCAGCCACCCGCCCATCGGCACCGTCGGTTTAACCGAACCGCAGGCGCGTGAGCAGTATGGCGACGACGCCGTGAAGGTCTATAAATCCTCCTTCACCGCGATGTATACCGCCGTTACTTCGCACCGCCAGCCGTGCCGTATGAAGCTGGTTTGTGTTGGCCCGGAAGAGAAAATTGTCGGTATTCACGGCATCGGTTTTGGTATGGATGAAATGCTGCAAGGTTTCGCCGTGGCGCTGAAAATGGGCGCAACCAAAAAAGATTTCGATAATACCGTGGCAATTCACCCGACAGCGGCGGAAGAGTTTGTTACCATGCGTTAATATATGACGCGCAATCCCCTACATGGCAACATGTAGGGGATATCTGACTCTCTCGTTCATTCTCTGTGGGTTTATGAAGAATAAGAAAACTAAATTATTTTCAGGCTTTATTATTGTTCTTATTTGTATTTTCTCTTTCTATTACTACATCACAAATTACCCACAAATAGATAACTACCACGTCACGATCGACGCTAAACCGATCTCAGATTTAGAGGGCGGATTATCCGGCCTGACCTGGAATAAAGACACGCAAACGCTATTCGCCGTCACCGATGCGCCCTCTTTAATTCTGGAACTCAGCACGGATGGAAAGGTGCTGCGCCGCATCAAAACGGATAAACCCGCTGACCTTGAGGCGATTGAATACATCGGCAATCAACGCTTCTACCTTTCCAAAGAAAAGAGCGGCACGCTGGCTATTATCACCATTAATAACGATACGCAAAAAGTGGATATCAGCCATGCCGAAACTTATCGTCCGGCAGTTCAGGCCGAAAAGCAAAACAGCGGCGTGGAAGGATTAGCCTGGAAACCCGAACTGTCTCGCATGGTGACCGCCCAGGAGAAAAAACCCGTCCGTATTTTTAATATCCTCGATAACGAAGGGGCATTCAAAACAGACAAAAGCCCACTCAATGAGTTAATGCTCTCCTGGTATGTGCGCGATATCTCCGGAATGGATTTTGATGGTTCGACGTCTAACCTCTATATTCTCTCCGATATTTCGCAAAAAGTCGTTATGGTCGACCGCGAGCATAAGCTGAAATTTATGTCGCTGACGGCAGGGCATTACGGCCTCTCACGTGATATACCTCAACCGGAAGGTATCGCCACCGATGGCACAGGTAACCTCTATATCGTGAGCGAGCCGAATCTGTTTTATAAATTCAGCCCACGTTAAAACACGTTACAATCGATTGTTCTGAAAATCCCGGCACTGATAAAATCCGGGATTACATTTTTTTATTGTTTTTCAAAAACCTGAAAAAATCCCAATCTTCCACCCCTCAAAAAAGTGTGATCTTCCGCACGCTTTGTTCACCCGTAACCGAAGCGAATGTCTACGCTTTATAGGTGGCCGGATAAAACCGGGATGTAAAACGACGCTCACCGGAGGTGACCTGCGCTATGTTCAACCAGAAAATACGTCACGAAGAGTCCGAAGCCTTAGCCATTGAAGTCGAGCTGTGCTACGAGGCGGATCCGTACGAATTAAAACTGGATGAAATGCTCGATGCCGAACCGGAACCGGAAGTCATTGAGGGGCTACCCGCCTCCGATGCCCTGACCCCAGCCGATCGTTATCTGGAACTGTTCGAAAACGTTCAGCGCGCGCGCATTTTTAGCGATAGCAAAACGTTTCCTGACTGCGCGCCGAAAAAAGATCCGCTGGATATTCTCATCCACTATCGCCGCATCAAGCGCAAACCAGGTTTTGACCTGCGCCGCTTTGTGGAAGAGAACTTCTGGCCACCGGAACTGCGCGACAGCGAGTACGTTTCGGATCCGGAAAAAACGCTGAAAGAGCACATCGACACGCTCTGGCCGGTGCTTACCCGCGAGCCGCAGGATCATATTCCCGGTTCATCGCTGCTGGCGTTGCCACAGTCCTATATCGTGCCCGGCGGGCGGTTTACCGAAACCTACTACTGGGACTCCTACTTCACCATGCTGGGGCTGGCGGAAAGTGGCCGGGAAGACCTGCTGAAATGCATGGCCGATAATTTTGCGTGGATGATTGAGCGCTACGGGCATATTCCTAACGGCAACCGTACCTACTATCTTAGCCGCTCGCAGCCACCGGTCTTTGCACTGATGGTCGAGCTGTTTGAAGAGGATGGCGTGCGCGGAGCGAAACGTTATCTCGACCATTTGAAGATGGAGTACAGCTTCTGGATGGATGGCGCGGAATCGCTCATTCCCAACCAGGCTTACCGCCATGTCGTGCGCATGCCGGATGGCTCGCTGCTCAACCGTTACTGGGATGATCGCGACACGCCGCGCGATGAGTCTTGGATTGAAGATGTCGAAACGGCGCAGCATTCTGGCCGACCGCCGAATGAGGTGTATCGCGACCTGCGCGCCGGGGCGGCATCCGGTTGGGATTACTCCTCGCGCTGGCTGCGTGATACCTCGCGGCTGGCGAGTATCCGGACGACCCAATTTATTCCCATCGATTTGAACGCCTTTTTGTTCAAACTGGAAAACACCATCGCCAATCTTTCCGGTTTGAAGGGCGATAAAGAGACGCAGGCGCTGTTTAAGCAGAAAGCCAGCGCACGCCGCGCGGCGGTGACGCGTTATCTGTGGGATGAAGAAAATGGCCTGTTCCGTGACTACGACTGGCGTCGCGAACAACAGGCGCTGTTCTCTGCCGCCAGCGTTGTGCCATTGTATGTCGGTATGGCGACACATGAGCAGGCAGACCGGCTGGCGCTTGCCGTCCGCGCCCGGTTGCTGACACCACGCGGTATTCTGGCGACGGAATATGAAAGCGGCGAGCAGTGGGATTACCCGAACGGCTGGGCACCGCTTCAGTGGATGGCGATTCAGGGGTTCAAACTCTACGGCCACGACGTGCTGGGCAACGAAATCGCCCACAACTGGCTGGAGACGGTGAATCATTTCTATCGCGACCATCATAAATTGATTGAGAAGTATCACATCGCCGAAGGTACGCCGCGCGAAGGGGGCGGCGGGGAGTATCCGTTGCAGGATGGTTTCGGCTGGACCAACGGCGTGGTGCGCCGTTTGATTGGTTTGTATGGTGAGCCTTAACAGAAGCCGGGGGCGCTGCGCTTGCCCGGCCTACAACGGCTCAAGACCCGCTATTTAATCACCGCATAAATCTCGCGCTGTACATCCAGCCAACGCTCATTGTGCATCTTTGGCTCGGCCTTCACGCGTTGTCGGGCGTTATCCACTTCCCGCCGTTGACGTTCAACCACGGCGGGGCGGGTGCAAAACGCCTGCAACAGATCGCGTCTGGCGGACGTGAGCGCCTCACCGCCCGCCAGCGCGTGGCTCAGGGTGGTGATAAAGCGCCGACACGGTTTTGGCTCGTCCATTTGCAGGCGGTAACGCAGTAGCAAAGCAATCACTTCATCATGCTGTGCTGACAGCGCCTGCTCCGTCCAGGCGAGCTGCCACGCCATTCCGCCGCGCATAAAGAGCCGCACAACATCAACATCGTTACGATCGATAGCCGACCGTAATCCATTGATATCCCAATTAATACCGCGATTCGCCAGTTGTTCTCGCGGCGACTCTCGCGACGGCGCTTCAATGCCCGGCGCAGGCGTTGTCGATGCGCTGACCGTTGGCGCGGCAGGCGACGTATTGAGCATCCAGATGCCCCCAACAACCATCGCCAGTACCATCAGGCCCACGGCGGCCCACAGCCCTGAAGAGATTAATTTTTCCCGTGCCTCCACCGTTCGGGCGGATTTTTTCCGGGTACGTTCAATGGACTCATGGATAGGCTGATCATCCGCACCGTTAAGCCGGGCAAACTCACGCTCTTCATCCCAGAAATGCTGCACCTCGTTGCCGTCCGTCGCCATCAGACTGGCGGGATTCACCAACGTTCTGCCCTGCTCAAACGCACGCTGAATCGGCGTCGCAATCTGGCGAGCGTAAATATCCAGCAGCAAAAACGCGGTGGATGACACGGTACGCTGGCTGACCACCGCCCTGCGCATCTGGCGGATATCGTCAAGGAAAGCATGCAGTGTTAAACGCGGATCCGCATGGAAGGTAAGTAGGGTCGCGCTATGAAAAAGCGAAGCGTAGTGGCGCGAAAACTCTTTTTTATCCACCACCAGCAGCGCAAGCTCGCTGAACTGCATGCCACTGAGAATATCGCCCTCTTTGCTGCGCGAGAGCCAGCGCCGCACGCAGTCCGCGCCAAACTGCAGCTTGAGGTGATTGTGCAAACGGGTGGTATCCGGCCAGGCCTGACGAATAAGCGCGGTCAGCATCAGTTGGATCGTGCGCAACTGCCGCAGCGCCAGGGCTTCCAGTTGCTCAGCGTCCGCATCAGAGTCGCTCTCAAAGACCAGCAGCGGCTGACGGCGGCGCATCAGCTCCAGCGCAGCCACCATGCGCGCCGCCGCAATCAGCTGATCCTCCGTGATGGGTTGCCCGCGCTCATATTGCGGTACCAGCTTCTGTAAATGGCGGAGTTGCAGGGTAAACTTGCTCAATTCAGCATCATTGAGGTTAAGCTTTTTCGCGACACTCGCCCAGCCGCCAAGATTCAGCCGAGCCTGATCCAGTTGCTCCAGAAACCAGCGAGGATCCTTACCTTCCCCGACACGCATATCGAGCAGGTTAAGGATCTCCACAGACGCCTGACGGATCACGCCCAGACAATGTTCAAATAATTGATGCGATGGAGTAGGCATCATCCACATCCTTAACCCACAGTGGGAAATAACCCGAAGATTAGTAAGGTCTATTTTTGTTTTTTTGCTGATACAACATATACGAAACCTTCAAAATTAAAAGGCCACGGCGCCGTCACTGATGCGAAAGTCGATCCCTCTCACGACATTCCGCAAACGATTGGCCTGTCTTTCTATTGTTGCAGCGAATTTTACGATTGAGGGGAAATATTCTCGCCTCCTACCCGATTGAACCAGGCCATCTGGCAAATAGGCGCGCGTCATCGCATCCTCTACACTCGCTAACCATCTGAGTGAGGAAGAAAAATGCCAAATACAGCCCTGCGTCTCAGCCCAGAAGGGTTAGCGTTTATTAAAAAATGTCAGGGATTTTCTGCCGAGCCCTACCAGGATGAATGTCATCTGTGGGTCGTGGGTTATGGTCATTTGATTCAGGGAAGCGAGACGTTCGATATGCCGCTTAGCCAGCAGCAGGCCGATGTGTTATTGCAATGGGATATTCACGTCTGTCAACGCGTACTGGCGCACGAAATACAGGTGCCCCTTCTCCAGTCTCAATACGATGCGTTGCTATCGCTGGCGCTCAGTGTGGGGCCAGAGAGGTTTGCCGCCTCCGCTATCGTGCGCTATATCAATCAGCAACAGTTCGCGAAAGCACTTGCGGTATGGCGAGCCGAAACAGAGCTTAACGGGGTGAAAAGCAACGGCCTGAACAGACAACGTCAGGCCGAATGTGCCTTATTCCGAGCAGATCTGGGACGGGAATTCGTGTGCGCCGAATAACATCGCCGCCTGAGTACGATTTTTCACATCCAGACGTCGGTACAGTGATTCCAGATGCGCTTTCACCGTACCTGCGCTGATATTCAATGCCCGACTGATCTCCTTATTCGACTCGCCATTAGCCAGCAGTTCCAGAATTTCACGCTGGCGATGGCTGAGCTGATCGAGACCACGCTTCTCGTTTTCGTAATTAAACATCCAACCGCCGGGAAGGCACATTAACCCACACGCGGCGCTATTGATCGCCTGCACAAACGTTTCGACACTTTCATGGCGCGGCACAATAGCCTGAACATTCCATGCAAGCGACTCTTTGAGCCACGCTTGCTGACAATCACTCGCTACAATCACCGTGTGTGATAACGGAAATTGCTGTGCTTTTTCCTGCAATAACCAACTGCAAAACGATTTATCCATGTCGCCATCCAGAATAAGTAATGACTCTGGATATTCCAGCAACCGTCGCCACAGTTCATCAGCCTGACTGACGGCGTAAATATCTACTTCAGGAATATTTTCCTGCAAACTGATTTTCATTCCATGAATAAATATTGACTGCCTGTCAAACATGATTACCTGCATACTGATTCCTCATCAGAAAAATGAACCCTACACATTGAGGGGTGAAGGGTATTACTAGCGGAGGTAAATAAGAACTCGCTGTTTGGCCTGGGCTATTTTACTGATGAAAATAAAAATAAAAACATTTTTGTTATGAATGATTTGGAGTCCTGGGGAGAGATTACTTATTCTCATTATTTATTACATTCTATTTAAGGAAATCCTGAATATAATTTTCAGCGGAATAAATATTAATTTTGAGAAGAATAGCGCGATGGCGAAAATAAAGGAAAGGTGATGGAAAGAGGCGAGTGTTACAAAGTGTGAAATAGCACGCGTTGTTGGGTTCCCCCCTCACCCTAACCCTCTCCCACAGGGAGAGGGGACTGATTGTGCATAGCTTACAGAACTGCGTCGGTTTTCTCCCTCTCCCTGTGGGAGAGGGCTGGGGTGAGGGGGTACTACAAAAACATTCCCCCAGACACTTCCACCCGCTGTGCACTCATCCAGCCAAGTTTATCGCTTAGCAGCGCGGCAATCGCGTCACCAATGTCATCTGGCACACCCACGCGCCCCAGCGCGGTTTGCGAGGCAATGTACTGATTAATCTGTTCATTATCCCGCACGCTGCCACCGCCAAAATCGGTTTCTATCGCCCCTGGCGCAATCACATTCACCGAAATGCCGCGCTCGCCCAGCTCTTTCGCCTGATAGCGCGTCAGCACTTCCATCGCCCCCTTCATGGCGGCATAGGCGGCAAAGCCCGGAAGCGCGAAACGTGCCAGCCCCGTCGAAACGTTCAGGATGCGTCCGCCGTTTTTTATCAGCGGCAGCAGATGCTGAGTCAGGAAAAACGGCCCCTTAAACTGAATGTTCAATAATTCATCAAACTGTGCTTCCGTGGTCTCGGCAAACGGTACATTGATCCCGATTCCAGCATTGTTCACTAAATAATCAAACGTGTCGCGCTGCCACGTCTCTTTCAGCGCCTGTGTAACCTGCTGCGTAAAATCGCCAAACGTGCTGATATCACTGACATTCAATTGTAATGCCACCGCTTTCACGCCTATTTGCTGAAGTTCTTCTACCACATCCTGTGCCGCCTGCTGCTGGCTATTCCAGGTAAAGATAATATCTGTTCCCTGAGCCGCCAGCTTTAATACGGCATTTTTGCCCAGACCACGGCTGCCGCCAGTCACTAATGCGATACGTTGCGTCATGAGAAACCTCATTTCAGTGGGTATGTTCGTTGAGAACAAGCTTATTAGGTGATAAAAGAACAATAAATATTGCTGATTACGCTTCACTGTCTCATTTAAAACAACAATAAGGGTTAGGGATGGATAAAATTCATGCAATGCAACTGTTCATCCGCGTAGCGGAACTGGAGAGTTTCTCCCGCGCCGCCGATACCCTCGGCCTTCCTAAAGGTAGCGTATCGCGCCAGATTCAGGCGCTGGAAAACCAGCTTGGCTGTCGTTTGCTGCACCGCACCACGCGGCGTGTTCACCTGACGCAGGACGGTATGGTCTACTATGAACGCGCCAAAGATCTGCTCAGCAATCTTGAAGAGCTCGACAGCATGTTCCAGAGCGACCCCAGCAGCGTCAGTGGGCGCTTGCGCGTCGATATGCCCGTAGCCGTCGCGCAAAATGTGGTCATTCCCCGGCTGCCCGCGTTTTTGCAGCACTACCCCGGCATTGAGCTGGAGCTAAGCAGCAGCGATCGCCTGGTGGATGTCATTCGTGAAGGGTTCGACTGCGTGGTACGCGTAGGCCATCTTAAGGATTCAGGATTAATCGCCAGGCCGCTCGGCAAGCTGACGGTGGTGAACTGCGCCAGCCCGGATTATCTGGCCCGATTCGGCTATCCAGAATCGCTGGATGAGCTCGAGGATCATGCGGTGGTGCATTACGCCACCAGCCTCGGTGTGCGCCCACAGGGGTTTGAGGTGCTGGTGGATAAAACCACGCGCTGGGTGAAAACCGGTGGTGTGCTGACGGTCAACAGCACCGAAACCTATCACGCCGCCTGCCTTGCCGGGCTGGGGATTATTCAGGTGCCGCGCGTTGGCGTGCGGGAGGCGCTGCGCAGCGGTAAGCTCATCGAAATTTTGCCACAGTATCGCGCGGAGCCGATGCCGGTCTCGTTGATTTATCCCCATCGCCGCAACCTGTCACGCCGGGTGCATCTGTTTATGGAATGGCTAACTGAGGTGATGAAAGCGTACGTTGATTAGCAGAGTCTATAATTTAGTGATAGTAAACAAGAGAAAAGGAAAACCGACCTGATGACGCCGGAAAATGACGTAAAACGTCCTACTCAGGAACTGGAGCACGACCCCATCAAACCCATCGATACCGAAATGCATCGGGCTCCAGAGGAGCCAGGAAAAGCCACGCAAGCGCTGAACAAAGTCACACATACCGCGCAGAAAATTCAGCAGCAGCCGATCATCGCCCACCTGCTCCGCGCCGCCGAGCGCTTTAACGATCGTCTGGGCAATCAGTTTGGCGCCGCCATCACCTACTTTTCATTCCTGTCGATGATTCCTATTCTGATGGTGTCGTTTGCTGCTGGCGGTTTTATTCTCGCCTCGCACCCCACGCTGTTGCAGGACATCTTCGATAAAATTCTGACTAACGTGAGCGACCCAACGCTTGCCGCCACGCTAAAAAGCACGATCAATACCGCCGTCCAGCAGCGTACCACCGTCGGTTTAGTCGGCCTTGCAGTGGCGCTCTACTCAGGCGTGAACTGGATGGGTAACCTGCGAGAGGCCATCCGCGCGCAATCGCGTGATGTCTGGGAGCGCACCCCGCAGGATCAGGAAAAAATCTGGGTTAAATACCTGCGCGATTTTGTCTCGCTGATTGGCCTGCTGGTTGCGCTGATTGTCACCCTGTCGATTACCTCGGTTTCTGGCTCGGCACAGCAGATGATCATTTCAGCCCTCTATCTCGACAGCATTGAGTGGCTGAAACCGGCCTGGCGGTTGATTGGCCTGGCGATTTCCATTTTCGCCAACTATCTGCTCTTCTTCTGGATCTTCTGGCGGCTGCCGCGTCATCGCCCACGTAAAAAAGCCCTGATTCGCGGCACGTTCATTGCGGCTATTGGCTTTGAGGTGATTAAAATCATCATGACCTGGACACTGCCTGCACTGGTGAAATCCCCGTCCGGCGCGGCGTTCGGTTCGGTTCTGGGTCTGATGGCGTTCTTCTACTTCTTCGCGCGCTTAACCCTGTTTTGCGCCGCATGGATTGCCACCGCGCAGTACAAAGATGACCCGCGCATGCCGGGCAAGACGCATCGTTAATGCGCTATCGGGCTGAATGAAAATGCAAAATTTCAGCCCGATTCATCATTTCAGCAGATAAATCCAGTTAGTAACTTTTTTTTAACCAAAATCCAGTTTTATCCACTAACGTGTAATTTCTGTGAAGCATTTCATAGAAGCGATTTCGCTGGCTTAAAAACTATCCACTTTTTGCCGTTTTTCCACGCTTCCGCCCGGTCTGTTACAGATTGAAATGTCGATTTTGCTATGTCTAATATGGCCGTTCGTTCGCTATAAAATAAGAAAAGACTATGCAAGCTACCGCCACAACACTCGATAACGAACAAGACATCGCACCGGTTAACTCACGTAATAAAGTCGTCGTCGCTTCACTCATCGGCACCGCCATCGAGTTCTTCGATTTCTATATTTACGCCACCGCCGCAGTGATTGTTTTCCCACACATCTTCTTCCCGCAGGGCGACCCTGCCGCAGCCACGCTTCAGTCGCTGGCGACCTTTGCCATCGCCTTCGTCGCGCGTCCGATTGGCTCTGCGCTGTTCGGCCACTTTGGCGATCGCGTTGGGCGTAAAGTGACGTTAGTGGCCTCGTTATTGACGATGGGGATTTCCACGGTGGTGATCGGCCTGCTGCCGGGCTACGAGACTATCGGCATTCTGGCACCGATGCTGCTGGCGCTGGCGCGTTTTGGCCAGGGGCTGGGGTTGGGCGGTGAATGGGGCGGCGCGGCGCTGCTGGCAACGGAGAACGCCCCGCCGCGTAAGCGCGCGCTGTACGGTTCCTTCCCGCAACTGGGCGCGCCTATCGGCTTCTTCTTTGCCAACGGCACCTTCCTGCTGCTCTCCTGGCTGTTAACCGACGAGCAATTCATGAGCTGGGGTTGGCGCGTGCCGTTTATTTTCTCTGCGGTGCTGGTCATTATCGGGCTGTACGTCCGCGTGTCGCTGCATGAAACGCCGGTGTTCGCCAAAGTCGCCGCCGCGAAAAAACAGGTAAAAGTGCCGATGGGCACGCTGTTGACGAAGCACGTGCGCGTGACGGTTCTCGGCACCTTTATCATGCTGGCGACCTATACGCTGTTTTATATCATGACCGTTTACTCCATGAGTTACAGCACCGCCGCTGCGCCGAACGGTTTAGGACTGCCGCGCAATGAAGTGCTGTGGATGCTGATGCTGGCGGTGATTGGTTTTGGCGTGATGGTGCCGATTGCCGGGCTGCTGGCCGATCGTTTTGGCCGCCGTTCCAGCATGATTGTCATTACCTCGCTGATTATTCTGTTCGCGCTGTTCTTCTTCCAGCCACTGCTCGGCTCCGGCGAGCCGTCGCTGATTATGCTGTTCCTGTTGATTGGCCTGAGCCTGATGGGGCTGACGTTTGGCCCAATGGGCGCACTGCTGCCGGAGCTGTTCCCGACGGAAGTGCGTTATACGGGGGCGTCGTTCTCTTATAACGTGTCGTCGATTCTTGGCGCGTCGGTTGCGCCGTACATCGCGGCCTGGTTACAGGGCAGCTACGGGTTGTACTACGTAGGCGTGTATCTGGCAGCGATGGCGGCGTTGACGCTGATTGCGCTGCTGCTGACCCATGAGACCAAGCATCAGGCGTTGTAAAACGTCCCCTCACCCCGCCCTCTCCCACAGGGAGAGGGAGAAAACCGCACAAACTTAACAATTAGCACTGTCGGTTCCCTCTCCCTGTGGGAGAGGGTTAGGGTGAGGGCATCAGCGCGCACCGTCCAGCATCAATGCTTCATCTGCGACAAAATCGTCTGGCACTGATTCACCTCCCCTTCTGACGGCGAAATCAACGCCAGCAGCGCCGCCGCCGGTGTGACGAGCGTTGCCAGCGCCGCCGCCACCGCACCGCGTGCAATCAGCGGCCCGGCTTTCACGCCTGCCTGCGGGTTCTTAAAGCTGCCGCGTACATACAGCGGCGAGCGCAGGGTAATGATGCGAATCCCCTTACTTTCCGGGTCAATCGTCAAATCGAGCTGCTCTGAAGCGAAACTGGCGGTGCCGGTCACGTTAATCAGCGCGTTTTCCGTATCAAAGGCAAAAATCTGCGGACGCGCTACGCCGTTGACAATATCGAGGTTTGCCGCCGCACAGTTCACCCGCACTTCATCATCGCCAAAAATCTGCCCAACGATAAAGTTGCCCACGTTCAGACCAACAATCTCCATTAAGTTACGGCTGATAAGCCCATCGTTCATCAGCAGCTTCAGGTTACCGTTGCTGTTACCCAGCAGCGCCGCCACGGAATTCCCGGTACCGCGGAACTGCGCATCGCCGTTCATCTCACCGAGCGTTTTCTGCATCAGTTCCACGTTGGGCATCAGCTCTTTCAGCTTCAGACGACGTGCCTGAATATCCGCCTGACCACGCATCGGTTTACGGTCGCCCTCCAGATGGATATTGCCGCTGATCGTGCCGCCCGCGAGCCCAAGTTTGATAGGCTGCAGTCGCAAATCGGCATTTTTGAGGATGATGTGCGTCGACAAATCGCTAATCGGCAACGTGCTGCCATGCTCAATACGGCGCCCTTTAAAACGCACATCCGCATCCATCACGTCCCATTTGTCGGTTTCGAAGCGGTCATAAGGCAACACTTTATCGGCAGGCTGTACCGTGGCTTCCCCTTTACGCGCCTCGGCGCTTTTCGCTTTTTGCGCACCTTTTCCGGAGTCCACGCCAATCAGCGGGCCTAAATCCGCCAGCCGAAGCTGACGCGATTCCAGATCGCCTTCCAGTTTCGGGCGCGGTTTCCCGGTGGTATAGGTCAGCGAGCCATGGATATCGCTGTCGCCAATACGACCATTGAATTTGCGATAGTCAAAAACGGACGACTTTTCGCTATCAATTTTCGCCACCAGCCGACCATCCGTTTCAAACGGCGGGGTGTCAGGCAGAAGTACGCCCGTGAGATCGTAGAGATCGCTCAGGGAGTCACCGGAGAATTTAAGCTGCAGATCGACACCGCCCATCTTCATCGGATCGTTGATCGCGCCAACAAACGCCACTCGTGTATTACCGGATCGGAAATCGGCCTGCACCGGGAAAGGTTGCCCTTCACCGCGCAACGCCAGCATCCCGCCAATCTTACCCGTGCCGGTAAGCGGTTCGCCGCGATAGCGCCCCTGCGCTTTCAGGCCGAAAACATAATCCCCGGCCTTCGTGTTATCGCCCTTTCCTTTACTGCCGGTGACTTCACTGAACGGCAGCGGTTTGCCGAGCGGATCAACCAGGATCTCAATATCTGCCTTGCTCACTTTGTCATCCACGGTAATGCGCCCGCGATCGAACAAAATATTATCCAGACGGAATGACCACGCCGATGGCTGGGCGTTTTTCTCATCCTTGCCGTCACCGATATTGAAAGTCCAGTTATTGTTTTTTTCCGAGAGGCGAATCAGGCGCGCGTCCGGCTGTTCCAGCTTAATCCACGGTAGCCAGACCGTTTTGGTCAACAGCGCCAGCGGCGCAAGCGTAGCTTCTACGCGCGGAAGATGCACCATGGTGACATCAGGGATATCCGGCGGGTTGCCGAGCATGATGTCTTCAGCATGCACGTGCGGCCAGGGGATCCAGCTTCGCCAGCCGGTCTCCTGCTTCTGACGCTCCCACACCACGCCAAGATCGCCGCGAATGGCGAAGGGCCGGTGCAATTCTGTGGAGACTTTTTCGTTGATGGTTGGCTTCAGCCGGTTCCAGTCGAAGGTCGCAATAATTATCACCAGCAGGATAATCAGGGCCACTAATACCCCTGCGGTGATGGCAATCGCTTTGCTTAATTTCGTCACGCTCGCTCCTTTCATGAAATTCCTCACCTCTCATAAAGATAGCTGAGGGAGAAGAGAGCGGCGTAAATCAGGAAAATGCTATTACGACATCGTCGAGCGTCTTCATGGGAACCGGGCGGGAAAGAAAGTAACCTTGCGCCGCAAAGGCGGGCGATTCCTGTACGTCCTGCCACTCTTCCTGAGTTTCCACGCCTTCCACTATCACGCCGCGGCAGTAGCGGTTCATCAACTGTAATAGCATGGTGAAGAGATTGCGCCCCTCGGGCGTTTTGCGCAGCATGATAAACAGATCGCGGGCGACTTTGATGTAGTCGTAGCGCACTTCACTGAGCGATGAGAAGTTTGCCATGCCCGTGCCAAAATCATCGAGCCACAGCGAGCCAAACTCGCAAATGGACGCATACGACGATTCCTGCGGCAGACGCGTATGCTCAACTAATTCGAAACGCAGCCAGTCGAGCGGCTCAATCATGTCTTTTAGCGCCTGATCCTGCTGCATCGCCATCAGCGTGGGGCCGTCCACGTTGACCGACGCCAGGATGTGGTTCTGCGCGAAGAATTCCTGCTTCAGCATCAGCATGTGCAACTGCTCTTTTAGGACAGCGATACGCTGGCTGACCGGCACTTCAGAGAAATAGCGGTCGGGCGCAATGCGTTGAGAAGGATGGTTGGGATGCGTCACGACCGTCAGCACTTCAATCGCCATCAGGCGGCCTTCAGTGGTATAGATGGGCTGGTAAGTGTAGGCGCGTTCACACTCCAGCCAGTCGTGCTGTGCCTGCAGATTCGCGAGACCTGGCTCAGGAATGCTCAACTGCGGGATGACCGGCGTTAACTTCATTTCAGCTTCCTGTTGCAATGAGGGATCGAATGGAACTCGTCAACAGGTTATCGGCGGGTTAAAGGAGAACTTTATGTGCAAAAATTTGCGCTAACACGCGCTAGCTCAAAAAAATAATGGAACGATGTTTTAATATAGTTGACCACTAAAACAGCGCAGCGCACACTAGCGCTAATATTCCGATTCAGATCAGGTTCACGACTATGTCTAAAAAAATTGCCGTGATTGGCGAATGCATGATTGAGCTGTCCGAGAAGGGCGCAGACGTTACCCGCGGCTTTGGCGGCGACACTTTAAACACATCAGTGTATATCGCACGCCAGGTTGATTCTGCTGCGCTGCGCGTCGACTACGTCACCGCACTGGGCACCGATACGTTCAGCCAGCAGATGCTGGATGCCTGGCAAGCAGAAAACGTCGGTACCGGGCTGATTCAGCGTATGAGCAACCGCATGCCAGGCCTCTACTACATCGAAACCGACGACACCGGCGAGCGTACGTTCTACTACTGGCGTAACGAAGCCGCGGCAAAATTCTGGCTGGAAAGCGATGAAGCCGCTGCCGTTTGCGAAGAGCTGGCGACCTACGACTACCTCTACCTGAGCGGGATCAGCCTGGCGATTTTGAGCCCGACCAGCCGCGAAAAATTGCTCTCTCTGTTGCGCGAATGCCGCGCTAACGGCGGGAAAGTCATTTTCGACAACAACTACCGTCCGCGCCTGTGGGCCAGCAAAGAAGAAACCCAGCAGGTTTACCAGCAGATGCTGGAATGCACCGACATCGCCTTTCTGACGCTGGACGACGAAGACGCACTGTGGGGCGAGAAGCCGGTTGAAGACGTCATTGCGCGTACCCACGCGGCAGGCGTGCAGGAAGTGGTGGTGAAACGCGGCGCAGACTCCTGTCTGGTAGCGATTGCAGGCCAGAACGTGGTTGATGTTCCTGCGGTGAAACTGCCGAAAGAGAAAGTTGTGGATACCACCGCAGCGGGCGATTCTTTCAGTGCGGGTTACCTGGCGGTACGTCTGACCGGTGGCGATGCGGTCGCGGCGGCACAACGTGGTCACCTGACCGCCAGCACCGTGATTCAGCATCGCGGCGCGATTATTCCGCGCGAGGCGATGCCGGCTTAAGGGCAAGCCCCTCACCCTAACCCTCTCCCTAAGGGAGAGGGTACCGATTGTGCCAAAGGTTAAACGTGTGCGGTTTTTCTCCCTCTCCCTCAGGGAGAGGGCGGGGTGAGGGTTGTTTTACTGCCCCGGCGGAATATCCGACACTTCCTGGTGCACGTCATCCCCGCTTACCGGTTCTGCCGCCACAGGCGCTGCCATCACGTTATCCCAGGTCGCCTTCAGTTCCTTCATGTTATGCTCTGGCTCACCGGCCGGCTGCTGCAAAATCAGCGCCATATCCTGCGACAGCTGGCTGCGCAGATCCTGATTCACCATATCGAGTGTTAACGTATCAAGGAAGTTCTGGCGCAGTTGCTGATACTGCTCTGGCGCGATATCCACGACCTGATTTTGCAACGAACGCATACGCTGGCTCATCAGCACATCGGTGTCGGTGCGCGCGTAAGTCGCGAACAGTTTTTGCAGCTCCAGTTTTTTCTGCGCCACCAGCGCGTCGAATTCTTCAACCGGCAAACCCTTTTCGCGGACTTCCGCCAGCTCCTTCGCCACCACGCCGAGATTGCCGTCGAGCTTATCGCCCGGAGAATCCAGGTTGATAGAACACTGCGCACGCAGATACAGCACCCGGCAATCAAAGCCTAACGCAATATCTTTCGCGTTGTTTTTGCTCAGTTTCTGCTGAACATGCCAGAACAGCGCTTCACGCGCGAGATCCGCACGCCAGTAGCGCAGCATAGCCGCAGATTCGCGAATCGGTTGCCATGGGGTATCCCACATCAGCGACAGGCGATCCTGAGTGACGTTTTTGGTCATGATGCTGACGGCTTCCGGGCGCAGCGGCGAAAGCGTCGGTACCGCCGCTGGCGTTTCACGTTTGCCCTTCAATTCGCCGAAGGTTTTGTTGATTTGCTCTGCAACCGTGCGGCTGTCAACGTTCCCCACCACAATCAGGGTCATCGCATCCGGGGTGTACCATTTCTGGTAGAACGCTTTCACCTGTTCCGCATCCACCGGACGCTTCAGCGGTTCTGCCGGGTCGTGACCCAGCATGGTTGAACCTTTCAGACGATAGCGCCACCAGCCATCTTTAGTATCCTGTGGCCAGGTTGCAACCATATCCTGCGTATTCAGCGCATGTTCAATAGTTTGAGGCGTAATCGACACGCTGTTGCCCGCGCTGGCAAGCCAGGCGAGAGACTCTTTCAGTAAGTCTGTGCGGTTGTTCGGCAGGCTTAAATTAAAGTGGGTGTAATCATAAGAAACGATCGCGGGCGGCAGCGGCCGTTTCGGGTCGATGCCCTGCTGCCACAGTGAGCGCGCCTGCATCGGTTGTAAGCTTCCGCTTTGCGTCAGCGCAATGCGGGGAATGAGATGGCTGTAGCCGGTTTGTTGCGCGCTTTCAGAGAGCGAGCCGATATTCACCACCAGCCGGATTTCAACGCGATCGCTGGGACGCTGAGGCGTGGAAAGCACCTGCCACTGAAAACCATTAGCCAGGGTACCCTGTTGCCAGGCGGGATCGGGCTGTAGCGCCTCTGCCTGCACATAACCCGCTGTCGCCATCATCAGCAAACTGCCAGCTAAGAGTCGAATTTTTGTGCCCTGCATGTGAACCCCTGATGAACGTTCCTGGTTACAAAGGCAATCCACACGTCGTGGTTGCCGAAAAGAATGTCGTAAACACGTCTGTTTGACCACACGATCGTCAAAACGTCACATCGCTACGAAAAATAATGTCTTACGATAGCATGACGTCGCTGCATGCAATAATGCAACGCCGCCTAATTATGCGCAGGAGCCCGCACTCCAGCAAGGGAGCGCGAGCATAAGATGAGGATTTAAGAGGATAATTCGTGCGGTTTGTTGGCTGGCGTACGATTATTCAGCACATCATCCAGTTGTTGCTGGTCGAGCTGCTTAACGCGTTTTGCCACCACAATGGTTGCCACGCCGTTACCAATCAGGTTAGTCAACGCGCGCGCTTCCGACATAAAGCGGTCGATACCCAGAATCAGCGCCAGGCCAGCTACCGGTAAATGCCCCACGGCGGAAATGGTTGCCGCCAGCACGATAAACCCGCTTCCGGTGACACCCGCCGCCCCTTTGGAGGAGAGCAACAGCACCACCAGTAGGGTGATTTGATGGAAGATATCCATGTGGCTGTTGGTCGCCTGGGCGATAAACACCGCCGCCATCGTCAGGTAAATTGAGGTGCCGTCGAGGTTAAACGAGTATCCCGTCGGTATCACCAGCCCCACCACCGATTTCTTACAACCCAGTTTCTCCATCTTGTCCAGCATACGCGGCAGCGCCGATTCGGAGGACGATGTCCCCAGCACAATCAGCAGCTCTTCACGGATGTAGCGGATAAATTTGAAGATGCTAAAGCCGGTCGCTTTGGCGATAGAACCCAGTACCACCACCACGAACAGAATACAGGTGATGTAGAAGCAGATGATCAACTGACCGAGTTGCACCAGCGTGCCTACGCCGTACTTACCGATGGTGAAGGCCATGGCCCCGAAAGCCCCAATAGGTGCCAGGCGCATAATCATGTTGATAATGCCGAAGATAACCTGCGAGAAGCTCTCGATAACGTTAAAAATCAGCTGGCCCTTGCTGCCCAGACGATGTAGCGCAAAACCAAACAGCACCGCAAACAGCAGCACCTGCAGAATGTTACCGCTGGCGAACGCGCCAATCACGCTGGAAGGAATGATATCCAGGATAAAGGCGACAATGCCCTGATCCTTCGCCTGCTCGGCATACACCGCAACCGCCCCTGCATCCAGGCTTGCCGGATCAACGTTCATGCCCGCACCGGGTTGCACCAGGTTTACAATAATCAGGCCGATTATCAGCGCAATGGTACTGACGACTTCGAAGTAGAGTAGCGCCACCGCACCGGTGCGCCCTACCGCCTTCATGCTTTCCATCCCGGCAATACCGGTCACGACGGTACAAAAGATGACAGGCGCGATGATCATTTTAATCAGCTTAACGAACGCATCGCCAAGCGGTTTCATTTGCGCGCCTAACTCAGGGTAGTAGTGTCCCAACAGCACACCGATGACGATGGCGGTCAGAACCTGCACGTAGAGGCTTTTGAAGAAAGAGGTTTTCATAGGATGTCCTTAAGATAAAACCACAAACCAGGTAGGGGATTACCCAACTTGTGACCTCAAAATAACACCCACGAAACATTACGGAAATATATATAGCCTCATTTGCAACTGAATTGTTAAAAAACTTGAGCTGACTCGCACAACTGCGAAATCATTTTCAATCGGGTTTCACCGCCGCATCCGGCAGGTAGTCCTGCTCAAAACTTTCCGGTGATACCGCACGCGCGAACAGGAAGCCCTGCAACACATCCACTTTCGCTTCTTTCAGCCACGCATATTGCTCCTGCGTCTCTACGCCTTCCGCCACCAGGCGCAAATTCAGGCTACGCGCGAGTTGAATAATCGCCGCCACCATACTGGCATCTTCCGGCAGGGTATCCACAAACAGCTTGTCGATTTTGAGGATATCCACCGGCAGCGACTTCATATGCTGAAGCTGCTGGAGCCCCGCATAGCCCATGCCGAAATCATCCAGCGCGATACGCACGCCAGCATTGCGCAACGGGCGCAGAATCGCTACAGCGGCTTTGGGATCGTCAATGCTGCGGCTTTCAGTCACTTCCAGCACCAGCGTGCCCGGTGCAATGCGGTAGCGTTCGAGCAGCGCCAGCATGTCCGGCACCATGTTGTGATGCATCAGTTGCAGAGCAGAGAGATTGACCGACAGCGGCAGCATGATGCCGCGCTTCTGCCACGCGGAGAGCAGGCGACACGCCTCTTCCAGCACCCAATGGCCGACGGTCACCATCAGCCCGCAGGATTCGATGGTATCGATCAGGTCGTTTGGCAACTCCCAATCGCCATTCCCCTGCTGCTGGCGCAGCAACACTTCCGCGCTGCACACCTTGCCGGTCTCGGTATCGATTTGCGGCTGTAACCAGACGGCAAACTGATGGTGTTCCAGCGCCGAGAGAATATCGCTCTCCTGGGTCAGGCGTTTTTGCGCTTTTTCCATCTGCTCCGGGTTAAAAAATTCAATCTGATTTTTGCCCTTACGGCGCGCGCTAAAGGCCGCCGAAATCGCGCGGCGATAGAGTTGCTCGGCGCTCAGTCCACCTTCAAACATGGCGATACCGACGCTTGCGGTTGGGCGCAGTTGAATACCCTGCAACGGCAAACGCTCATTCATGACAGTGAGTACTTGCTGACCTAATGTGATGGCGTGCCACGGCTCGGTGACACCTTCGGCCAGAATGGCGAAGTCATAGGCGCTGATCTGCGCCAGCACCATGCGCGGCGAAATCACCTGTTTCAGCTTCTCAACCAGGGTCAGCAGCAGCATTTCGCGCTGCTCTTCTTTCAATACGCCTGCCGTGTCCTGCAAGGTCTCGCACGCCACCATCAACAGCGCGGTGGTTTTCTGCTGGCTGACGGTTCGCTCAAGCAACGCCAGTAAGAAGGCTTTGTTGGGTAACTCGGAAACCGGGAAACGCGTCGCACGGCTGCAAAGCTCATCATACTGGCGCAAAGCGAGCTGCTGATGGCGGTTGTAGCTACGCACCATTTTGCCTATTTCATCGTCATGATGCAGACGCGGCAGCGCGAGCTGATGCCCCACGCGCTCTTCCGGCGAGAGGTCGTTCAGTTCATTGGCAATCGCGCGCAGCGGACGCACAATCAGGCGGTTAATACTCCACGTCAGCGCCACGGTGAGGATCAGCACTAAAAGTAAGTAAGCAGTCACTAACGTAGCAAGGGCGCTCATTACAAATTTGTACATGCGGTATGAATCGGACTGAAGCACCAGATAAGCCAGCGGCTGTGGATTTGCCGGGCGTTCCAGCGAATAGAGCGGCAGCGAAATTTGCACCGGTAGCTCAAAAATACGGGTGATCATCACCGGAACCGGGCGTTCCGGGATAAAGCTCATGCGCAGCGCCTGAAACTGGTTAGGCAACACCACATCGGCCCGGCTCACAATGCCGGAGGGCTGAATGCGGCCAAGAATGGTTTCCGCTTCCGGGATATCGGCCTTGAGAATAGCCGCCGAGAGCGGCTGGCGAACAGAACGGGCGATGCTTTCAAGTTGCGTGGCCGTGTTATAGCGGTTCTGCTGCACAAAGTGAAAAAGCAGAATGAAACAAAAGACAAACACGAACACCATGGTTACGCCTGCAACCATTGCCATTTGTTTGATCGTAAGTGAACGGCTGACGCGCAAAAGAATTCTCCACTAAAAACTTAACGCACTGCCCGTCATGAGGATAACGAGGTCGATGACAAAGTCAAAAGGTGACCAAAAAGGAACAGGCCGACAAAACGACGATCCGCAACAGAAAACGCAAAAGCCTACTGTGCAGATATCAGATGCGCAACAAAACAGGACAAAGCCCGCGATAACGTAACAAAATATTATGCTTCGCGGGCCGATTATACGCTAAGAGAATGGATTTCGTGACAGTTGCCGGTTAATTTCAGCGATTAAAATCACCAGTCAGCATAAGGAACCAGTGGCTGAGGCGGCATATCCAGATCGCCCTGCCAGCCTGCCGCTGAGTAACGCACATACAGCAACGCATGGCTTGGGGTGTAATCCTTCGCTTCCTGAATATCCACCGCCGCGCCAACAAACCAGTTTGAGGTCACCCGACGTTCGACCAGCGCACGCGCGGTGTAACCGAAGCCCTGACTGCTGCCGCCACTGCTGCTATCCTGGCTGGCGTTTTCCCGCCAGTCGGGCGGAATCAGATTCATCAGCGGATAGCTGGCCTGAGACTTGGTGCGCGAATGCGACCACGATACCGAACCGCCGAGCTCCCACGACCAGTTCTCCGTGCGCTGACGCCAGGTCACCGGCACGGCAAACGACACATACTCTTGCGGGCTGTAGTATCCACCCTGGCCCAGGGTATAGCCGCTCAGATCCTTCTGATAATGCCAAATCATGTTATTCAGGCCGACCGTCACCCGGCGATTATTTTCATTAATCACCTTGTAGTAGTAGCCGGTCATCCAGCGCACGCGCCAGTTATCGTCAACGTTCTTGCCGGTTAACTGGTCCGCGCCCAGCGACGCCCATACACCGTTGGCTTCGCCTTTGTCATAACTCAGGCTGAGCACGCCACCGTCGGCGCGTACCCCGCCCCATTTCTTGCCGGTGTGACCCTCTTTGCTGTTATCCTGCTGGCCACCAAAGGCCAGCAGCGAACTGGAGATCGGGCGACGGTGACCTTCGAGAGTGTAACCAATCGGGCCCGCTTTGCTGCTGTAGCTCAGGCCACCGACCACATCCACCACGTTAAAGCCCATCGGCGTGGTACCGATGTCGCCGCTCCAGGTGTCGTTTTTCCAGCCCACCGCTACGCTGACGCCGTTATCGCTTGCGCTCGCGCCACCGCGACAGGCGTGATCTTTAATGCCACAGGTACCCCAGTCCGGTGCGTAGCTGCCATCACTTTTACGCGAGAAGCTGCCAACGTTCATGTTCACCCAGTCGGAGCGGAAGAACATCCGCCCGTCTGAGAGCGGCGCATCCACCTGAAGCATGGTGGTATGTGCTTTCAGGGCTGAATACCCGCCCGTGCCGCTGGAGCCCCAGTAATCATGTTCCAGTGTCACGTTGAGATCTTGCTGGCGATAGAGATCGGCTGCGTCACTCCGTACGCCACGCTTAAGCCAGTCATCGCTGGCATCGTTGCGCGTCAGGCGGGTGAAGGTGTCGTTATCCTGCGGTCGCGTCGGCGTAATACCGGTGGCGACCATCGTGTCTTTATAAGTTTCCAGCGCCTGCTGCGGATTGCCGTCCTGCGCCTGAAAACGTGCCGCATCGCGTAGCACCAGCGCGCTGTCCATTGACGGCGGCTGAGATTTCGCCTGCTGTTCCAACGTGTTAAAGGTATTACGCGCTTTTTCGTTTTCACCGAGGCCAGACTGCACCAGCGCAATACGCCTCTGCATACCCATCGATGGCGCTTCGCCCGTAGTGGAGAGTTGTGCCAGTTGCGCACGCGCGGCGGCTTTATCGCCCTGCGCTAAATAAAGCTCGGCCAGCCCCAGACGCGCATCGTCATTCTGCGGCTCTTTGCTCAGCACCTCGTTGTAGAGCGCGATAGCCTGCGGCGCATCGCCGCGCTGCTCTGCCCAGTCGGCGAGGGTCAACGTGATTCGCGTAGATGCGGGTTGTTTGCGCAGAAGCGCAATCGCCTGTTTCTCCTGACCGGCATCGCGCAGCCGGTTCGCCTCCTGCATCGTCTTCGCAACGTGCAGGCGGTCTGAGAGCTCCTGAATATTGCTGTTCCACTGACTGCGCGGCAGCGTCCCTAAATGGGAAATGGCGGCAGCATCACGGTCGGTGCTGGAGAGATACAGGCTGTAGGCATACACCTGATCCGGGTCTTCGGCTTGCTTCTGCGCCAGATTGCGCATCAGCGAATCGGCTTCACCGCGCTTGCCCGCGCTGTCGAGGTCTTTCGCCAGACGATAGGTTATCCAGACGCTGTCCGGGTTGAGCGCCAGACGCTGACGCTGAACCTCGGCGGCCTGCGCCCACTGGCCCTGGCTCTCAAGCGTTTCCGCCTGCTGTTCAAGGCGATCGTTAGTCAGGCCGCGTTCAATATCATCAATGCTGCGACGCTGTGCGGCGGGTAACGACTGAATGTAAGCGGTCGCTTTCTCGGGAGACTGCGCTCGGTATACATTCGCCAGGCCACGCACGGCGAGATTGTTATCTCTGTCCATGCGCAGGGTTTGTTTATAGTAGCCTTCCGCCGTCGGGTAATCCTTCCGTGCAGCAGCGACGTCGCCCAACCCAAGAATCGCGTAGCTGTCGCTGTTATCCACCCGCTGTGCCTGCTGGTAATACGTTTGCGCCTGCGCCGGATTGTTTGCCTTCAACGCCGCATCGCCCTGCTGAATCAACAGCCAGTAGCGGTTGGTTTTCAGCAGGCTATCCCACTTGCTGCGGCTGGTGTTTTGCGGGTCGAGGGCAATCGCTTTTTGCAGTTGCGCGACCGCACGCGCGCGGTCGCCTTTCTGCGAATAGGCTTCGCCGAGCGTACCGATAGCGTCGGCATCTTTATTGTTTGTTGCTACAGCGCGTTGCAAATCCGCAATGGCAGACGCGGCATTGCCTGACGCCAGCGCGGCAGCGGCTTCGCTCTTCGCGCGAACGGTAGGATCAGACAGGGTTTTCTGTTGTTCAGCCAGCAAGCCACGGGCGTCATCCGCCTGCTCGCCGGTAGTGAAAATTTGCAGGAAACGCTGAAGCGATTGCACGCTCGCCTGGCTCGGTGGCTGATCTTTAATGGCATTGAACCAGACATCGCCCGCTTCATTGCGCCCGTTGGAGGATTTCGCCATCTGTTCCAGCACAGCAAACGCGTCGTCGCGACGGTTATCCGCCAGCAACGTGCGCGCCAGAGTGGATTGCAGCGTGACGTTGCCCGGCATCTGCTTATTCAGCGCCTGCAGACGTGCCAGCGCATTATTGTGGCGCGCCGGAATTTTCAGCGCCGTCGTCCAGTACTCAACCGCATAGTCACCGTCCGGCGGCGGGCCGTTAAACGCTTTCTCATAGGCCGCGATGGCTTCATCGGCATGGCCGGTAGTCGCCAGCAGACGCGCCTGTTGCAGCGCCTGGCGCCCTTCCGCCGAATTCAACAAAAGCTCTGTACGCGAGGCGTTGTATTCCGTTGAATTGGGTGCCAGCGTTTTCAGCCGCTCAAGTTGTTTCTGCGCCCCGGCGGTATCGCCCTGACGCAGCATGTAACGCAATCGCGCGGCGAGAACCTGCGGATTATTTGGGTCAATCAGCTCCAGGCGATACAGCGACTGCTGCACAATATCTTCGCGCTTGCTGGCTTCCCCCAAACGTACCTGATTGAGCAGTTGTTCCTGCGCGGAAGGCGCGGCATAACTCGCCGGAGCCAGCGTAATACCTAACGAGAAAGTGAGTAAACTTAGTGTGAACTTGCGCATTCCTGGCCCCAGTCAGGTAGTAATTCACCGCGGGCGCTGAAGCGAAAACGGTGTTGGTCCCAGCCCTGGCCAAAGAGGGTCAGGACATAGCTGTAATAGGCGTCTGCGCCAGGGAAGTTGTCGGCCACGCGCTGGCGCTGAACGGCCTGCGCATCGCGATCCTGCAGGAACGGCAGCAGTGAGGCAGAAAAGCCCACCGGGCCATTGCCGGTCACGTTGCCAGTGAGGGTGTCGACTTTTTCCGGCGGAACGCCTTCGCGGGCGGTCTGCGCCGCCATCGCTTTAAATCGGGTTAACAGACGGGCTTTTTGCGGGTCGCTGTTGTGCATCATGCCCACCCACAAATAGACGCGGATGGCGTCATAACCGCCCACCAGTGGCGTTTTGCTCTGCTTCTGCCAGCCCTTGCCTTTCTCGTAATTCACCCAGTCGGGCGAATAACCTTTCGTGGCCGTTTCCATCAGCAGACGCTGGTTGGTTTCACGCAGCGTCGTCCACGGCGCGCCAAAGCGGGTGAAATAACTCGCCAGTTGCGGCGGGAGGTAGCTTGGGTTAAAACGCCAGCTATTCGCTTCGGCAAAACCAATTTTGCCCGGCAGCAGCATCGAGCCCAGCCCCGGCACGTTCACCACCTCTTCACGGGCAATGCGCGAGAGTAGCGCTTTCCCGGTTTCGGTATAGTTCGCGTTCTTCCACAGGCGGCCTGCTTCCAGCAGCGACCAGGCGATCCAGACGTCAGAATCGGACGCGGAGTTGGTATCCAGCACCGTCCAGGTGTTGTCCTCTTTCTTGCCCCACAGCCAGGCGGGCAGCGTGCTTTTCAGGTCACCCTGCGCCAGGTTGTTCTGCGTCCAGTCGAACAGTTTGCCGAACGTTTCGCGATCGTTAGCCGCCAGCGCGAAGAACAATGCGTAGCTCTGCCCTTCGGAAGTGGTAATTTTGCGCGCATCGCTCGGGTCGATGACGCGCCCTTCAGCACTGACATAGTCTTTTTTGAACTGATCCCAGGCAGGCCAGTTACAGGCCGCCCGGGCCTGTACCATTGTGCCCAGCGCTAACAGCAAAACTATCCAGCGTACGCTTTTCATCACGGCTTACTCGTCTTCAGGATCCAGTCGACGGCGGCTGATAATGCGCAGCAGTCGCCACAGTACCCACGCCAGCAATACGATGCTGATAGCGGCAAACAGCGCCAGCAGAATCGGATGGTTAGAGAGGGCAA
This sequence comes from Pseudocitrobacter sp. RIT415, assembly GCF_003057695.2. Classification (NCBI taxonomy): domain Bacteria; kingdom Pseudomonadati; phylum Pseudomonadota; class Gammaproteobacteria; order Enterobacterales; family Enterobacteriaceae; genus Pseudocitrobacter; species Pseudocitrobacter sp. RIT415. The sequence goes on from NZ_QBJC02000019.1 coordinate 76,052, forward strand.
ACCACAGGCGCTCAAACCATGGCAGGTGACCGACGTAATACACATCGCCCACGCGCAGGCTGCTTACGCCCGATTCGCGAATCACCGACACCGAACCAAACATCGCCGCGCGCTTGCCGCTGTCGTTCAGTGCGCCGTTCAGCAGTTCATAACCGCGCGGGCTGTCCGCCAATAGCGCAACCACACTGCGTTGATCGTTATACGGCGACTGGAAACCGACTATCGCCGCCATCGGGCCGGAGGAGGTGACGTCCGTCTGCACGTTCGGCTTACGTTCGTTTTCATCAAGATAGATGCTCGGCAGGTCATGATGACGCAGCGGCGTTTTCACCCAGCTCTTCGTGGCTTCAACCAGCAGGTCAATCTGCTTGTCGTTTTTCAGTTTTTGCGGAATGGAGCCAATCAGCAGCAGGTCGGTATCTTTGCCCTGAATGTCGCTGCCCTCATCGGCGAGCGTGACGTTCATCGCCGGGAAGCCAGTCTGTGCGCCCATCTCACCCACGGTATTCAACAGCGTGGTCACCTGTTCAACGGTCGGGTTTTTCGGCATCACCACGGTGGTGTCAGAGAGATCCGCCATACGGCTGAACGGGAAGCCCGCGTTGGCAAACGCGCGCAGGTCAGGCATCGCCAGGAAGTGATAGTAGTTGGAGAAGTCGATCGTCGAGTCATCGCCAATCACCACATGGTTCTGCACCGGCTGGAAGGTAATACAGTTATCAATCGAGCCGCCCGGCATCGGGTTCATATACTGGAAGTTGAAGCGCAGCTGGTTCATTGCGCCCAGGCGCAGCGCCGGAATGGTCACTTCGTTTTTACCGTCAACTAACCCCTGCAATACTGGCAGACGCAGCAGCAGACTGCTCACTTCCTGGGTGCTGTTAAGGTTAAACGACTGCAGGAACTGATCGTTCAGGCTGATATCCATTCGCGAACTGTCTTTCACCGCCGGCATGGTAAAGCGATATTTGAGATCCATATCGATACCATTGCTGCGCAGCAGGTAGAGATCCGGCGGCAGATTCAGCGCCACGTTAATGGACGCCGGTTCCAGCCCGGTGGATTGCAGCTGTTGCTCATAGGTTTTCAGCTCACCAAACGTCACCGGACGATCGGTACGCACCCAGTTCGGCGCATCGTACGGCACACGTGCCAGCAACGGTTTCACATCATCCACCACCACGCTGTCGCCACGGAACAAGATATTGCCCTGAGCAATGCCTTTCGCGGCCATCAGCAGATCGTTATCGTCGCGGCCCATGATCACCAGCAGCTTGACGTAAGGATCGTTAGGGTGGTTGATCATCTCGATCGTCGGGGCTTTCACCGGCGGATGATCGCGCAGGAAATCAGGGCGCTTGTCGTTGGTGGCAAAGACAATGGCATTTTTATCCGGCAGCGTGTTGTAGCTGACCGGGAAGTTTTGCCCACGCCAGCCCGCACGCGAACCAAACCACGAGGCGACAATCCCCGCCGCCTGCTGCTGTTGCAGATCCGGCGTCGCCGCGAAAACGATCGGCAACGTTAAGGGGCGGTTATCGCGAGAATCAAAGAATGGAACCGGGAAGTGCGACAGATCGTTACGCACATTCAGCGCCTGATAGGTTAAATCCAGCGAACTGTTACGGCCCACGTCCAGCCAGACGGTGGTGTTGGCCGGGTTTTCACAGACGTCACGGTAGTGGCCGACAAACTCCAGACGCACGCGGTTAAAGTCGGTGATATAGAGCGGGTCGATAGGAATTTGCGCGCTGACCTTTTTCCCCAATTGCTCTTTGGTGACCGGCAGCACGTCCATCAGCTCTTCATTCAGATACACCTTCAGTTGCGACAATACCGGCTGAAGCGATGGCGATGGCGTATAGGTGAGATTCAGCAAGGCTTTCGACACGACTTCGTCGCTGCGCATACCAAATTCAATAGAGCCATTAGGATTCGCACCGCGCAGCACCATGCTGCCCGGCGGCGGCGCAATTTGCGCGAAGGTGAGTTTAACATCGCGCGATGGCACGCTTTCCACCACCACGGGTGAAGCATCAGACGGCGCAGCAGCAGGCGTCGTCGCGCTCTCCTGAGCAGGCGGCATGACCGGCGTTGCGGTCGTCGGTTCAGACCAGGTTGTCGCAGGCAGCAGGCTGCCCATTCCCATCGCCACTGCACAAATCCAGGAGAGTTTTCTTTTCATCGTGTATTCATCATTATTGTTGAGCCATAACCGGCTGTGAGTGCGGCTGCACAGCTTCACGCTCAGGGCGACGCGGGACAAAAGAAGCCACCCAGGCCACCAGCGAAGTGAGCGTACGGAAAATTACTTTTGCAAACGGAGGGGCGAATTCCGCCAGATGGCGATAGCCCCGGAAGCCGAGCTTGAGAATATCCAGCAGGCTTTCCAGTGGTTTATCTTCCGGATAGCTGTCCTGCCAGAGCGCCCAGGTATCGGCACGCGCGAAGGTACATTGAACAAAATCGATATGCTGACGGGTGGTCATCGGTAACAGTTTGAGACCAACTTCGCTACCAATCACGCGCACCACTTGCGTCGGGAAGACGTACTCCTGCTGGCCACGCTTGAGCAGCAGATTCACTTTCTGCTCTTCGAGCACCTGTGCGTCGCCGTTAATTTTGATCCCCACGCCGCCATCGGAGAAGTCATGCACCGTACAGGAGAAGAGATGACCGTCTTCGCGGGCAATTGCGCCAGGCATTTTGATCTCTACGCGATGCGAGCGGCGAACCTGTTTACTTTCCACCGACACGGCCACCGCGCCGCCGAGGATAATCAGGTTGTAGAAGACCCATATCAGGCTGACCCAGACCGTGAGAATTTCATCTTCCGGGCCGTACATAAAGCGCCAGATACCAAACGCCACGCCCACAAGGTTGAGTAAAACAAGATAGATGTATGGCCGGGAAATCACCCAGTCAACATACTCCTCTTTCACCAGCCCGCCTTTCGCCGTGACGTTGAATTTACCTTTATGCGGGTTAATCAACGCCACCAGCGTCGGCGGCGCGATATACCATGCCAGCACCGTTTCGTAGATTTCGCTCCAGAAGGAGTGGCGATATTTGCCCTGGATCTTCGAGTTGGTCAGGCTGGCGTGGATCATGTGCGGCAGCACGAACAGTGCAATCATCAGCGCCGGGGCGTAAATGATATAGGCGTGCAGCAGCAGGAAAGCGAGCGGCGCGGTGAGGAAGATGAGCCTCGGCACGCCGGACAAGAAGTGGAACATGGCGTTGACGTAACAGAGCCGCTGCGCGAATTTTAACCCTTTGCCAAACAAGGGGTTATCCAGGCGGAAGATTTGCACCATTCCGCGCGCCCAACGAATACGTTGGCCGATGTGCGCGGATAGACTCTCCGTCGCCAGCCCCGCGGCCTGTGGAAGACGCATATAAGCAGAGGTGTAGCCCAGACGGTGTAAACGCAACGAGGTGTGCGCATCTTCCGTCACCGTTTCCACGGCGATGCCGCCAATTTCATCGAGCGGTTTACGGCGAATGACGGCGCAGGAACCGCAGAAGAAGGTCGCATCCCACATGTCGTTACCATCCTGCACCAGGCCATAGAACAGCGTGCCTTCGTTCGGCGTTTTACGAAAACGACCCAGGTTACGTTCAAACGGATCCGGCGAGAAGAAGTGGTGCGGCGTCTGCATCATCGCCAGCTTTTTATCCTTCAGGAACCAGCCCATGGTCATTTGCAGGAACGAGCGCGTTGGCACGTGGTCGCAGTCAAAAATCGACACGAATTCGCCTTTCGCCAGCTTCAGCGCGTTGTTAATGTTCCCGGCTTTCGCATGCTCATGGGTACTGCGCGCCACGTACTCGACACCGACATCTTTCGCAAACTGACGAAACTCAGGGCGGTTACCGTCATCCAGTATCCAGATTGACACTTTATCCTTCGGCCAGTCGATACCCAGCGACGCGTAGACCGTGTTCTTCACCACGTTGAGGTCTTCGTTGTAGGTCGGCACAAAGATATCGACCGTTGGCCACTGGTTCATATCTTTTGGCAGCGGAACGGGCTGGCGGTTGAGCGGCCAGACAACCTGGAAATACCCCAGAACCAGCACAATCCACGCGTAGGTTTCAGCGAACAGCAGAATGAGGCCACACACCAGGCTCACCGGATCGTTCCAGTTCAGCGTCGAGGTGTAGCGCCACCAGATATAGCGGCAGGACACGGTGAGCGACAGTACAATCAGCATCAATGCCGAGAAGCGCCCTGGGATGCGTCTGACCAGCAGCGCCACGCCCCACAGCAACATTAAAAAGATGAACTGAGACAGTGGATTAAAGGGTTGGGTGATACAGATGAGCGCCAGCGCGAGCGACAGCGTCACCACCACGCCCAACACGATACGGCGGATTTTAGGGTTGATGTGCGCCAGCTCTTTGTGGCTATCGAGATGCCCGGTTCGCGCGTTAACTTTCGCCGGGATCGCCTCCACCCACTGATGATAGCGCCCCATCACGCCCTGCACCGCCGCAAGCGATCGCCAGCCAGGACGCTTCGCCGGTTCAGGTCGCTTTGTCGCCAGCAGCCACACGCTTTGCAGCAGATAGCGTAGCGGGTCGAGCGGACGCGGACGCTCAGCATCAATATGGGGATAAAGCTCATCCTGGCGGGCGATCAGCCGCTGCCAGTTCGCCTGTTCAAGCGGAATAAACGCCCACACCAGTGCCACCCAAAAGCAGCCCAGCGACGCGCTAAAACGAGATGCGCCCGCGCGCCGGTAGCCCTGATAACGCGCATGAAGGCGCGCATAGGCTTCCGGGGCAAACAGCCAGGCGCTCAGGCGAATCATGATGCCGACTCCTCTGGAGCACGAACACCGGCGTAATGCAGCAGACACCAGCTCGCCAGCGTCAGGATCTCTTCCGCCGCCAGCGAGTCATGGCGATATTCGCCCAGCGGTTGTTTCGCCGCCATACACTCGGCCATCGCTTCGTCGCGATGGACGGCAATCGGCAGCAGGCGACGTTGGGTTTGCAGCCATACCTGATACAGATCTTCCTGAAGCTGGCTGCCGACGCGCAGGTCGTTAATCAGGATATGGGCGTTTACCGGCAGCGCCTGCTGATGCAGGCGCACGTGACAGTTGGTGTCGGGCTGGACAATCATCAGCGTATGGTGGCAGGCCGCCATCAGAGATTGCGTCCACGGATAAAAGCCGTGCGGCAGGTCGAGGAGGATCCAGCGATACTCTCCTTTACGCTCGAGCGCTTCGGCAATGGCGGTGATTTCAGCAAGTTGATCTGCCAGCGACAACACGTTTTCACGCTCGCCCGGCGTCAGCGTGCCAAACGGCAAAACATCGATTAGCGAGGTGTAACGCATCCCGGCGTCGCGCCAGTCTTCACCGTCAAGCACCGCGCGCGCCCAGCCGCCTTTATGGGCTATCTCGTCATTAAATGACAGGCGCAGCAAATTGTCGGGGCAGGCGTCAATCACCAGCACCGATTCGCCAAGTAGTTGTAATGACCAGGCTAGCGCCGCCGTAACGGAAGTGGTCCCCACTCCGCCACGCAAGCCCTGTAATCCCAGAATGGCCATTATGGCTTCCTTATTTTTGTTCGACTATTTGATCTGCAAACTCAGCCAGCAAAGGCCAACGCTTAAAAGCTGCGGCGAGTTGTTCGCGCTGAGAAATATCGGTGTAATCAATATCTGGCAAAGAAAATGCCCGGCTCAACGCCAGGAAGTCATTCTGAAATGTATAACCGAGCGTCGAATCTGACGAAGTCATGGGTTCATTATCCGGCATTTTTGTCGATCCCTATGGAATAAACCAGGAACTACGCTACGGTGCTAAGCAAGCTTTTCCTGAAATTCGTTTACATGCTAAATCTGATGTTATTTAATTTCAATCTTAGGTTTATTCTACTGCTTTCGCTAGTAAACTGATATGCAGGCAAATCCGCAAAAAGAAGGACACGATGAACCCCATATTTTCTATTGGTATTCAGTCATTATGGGACGAAGTCAGTCACATGCCGACCGGTGGCGTTTGGTGGGTTAATACCGATCGCCATGAAGACGCTGTCAGCCTGCTAAACCAAACCCTTGCCGCGCAACAAAAAGAGGCGCGGGTCGCGGTGGTATGCATGGGTTCAGATCCAAAGAAAATCATAAGGTTAGAAGAAGACCGCGGGCCTCAAAAAATAGATCTTTTTTCCATGCAGGAAAATGAAAGTAGTCTATACTTTATGCGCCGCGATTTACTCTGCTCTCTCGATCCTACAAATTTCCTGATTGTGGTTTTATGCAGCAATAATGCATGGAAAAATATTCCTCCAGAAAAATTTCATGATTGGCTTCGTAAATCCAATAAGTGGGTTAAATACCATTGTTGCACCCTTCTGATTCTCAGCCCCGGAAACAATTCTGATGCGCAAACCTCGCGTTTGTTAAGTGAGTACGGTTCACTTGCCGGTCTGGCAAGTTTACGTTATCAGGGCGATGGGCTGCTTTTTGACATTGCTTTTTGGGCGAATGAAAAAGGCGTAAGCGCCCGTCAGCAGCTTCTCGTTAGGCAACACGATAACGGCCTGGAATTAGTTCAGGAAGAACTGGCAAATGTTCAGCCGCGCACGGATGAAAAGGAAGTGTTCAGCAATATCGCCTTTCTGGAAGGCGCTCCGCCCCTTTCTGAACACTGGACGGTATTCGATACCAATGACGCCGTCTTTAATGCCGCGCGCAGCGCACAGGCCGCGACGATTATTTTCGTTATGGGCCAGAACAGCCAGATCGAACAGCTCGCGCGATATATTCACACGCTACGGCGTCAGCGCGGTACGGCAATTAAAATCGTGGTGCGTGAAAGCGTGCCCAGTCTGCGCGCCACCGATGAGCGTCTATTGTTAAGCTGCGGTGCAAACCTGGTTATCTCGCACAGTTCGGCGCTTTCGCGCTGTCTGACGTTAATTGAAAGCGTGCAAAATCAGCAATTCAGCCGCCGCGTGCCTGAAGATTTGGCTACGCTGTTTAGTAATACCGAACCATTAAAGCTCAAAGGCTACCAGAAGTGGGATGTGTTCTGCGAGGCGGTGCAAAAAATCGTCAACAATCCGCTGCTCCCAGCCGATGGTAAAGGCGTGCTCGTCGCGCTGCGTCCGGCACCGGGCTTACGTGTTGAACAAGCGCTGACCCTGTGCCGCCCGCACCGTATGGGGGATATTGCCACCATTGCGGATAAGCGGCTGATGATCTTTTTATCCTTTTGTCGGGTCAACGATCTTGATATCGCCCTGAACCATATTTTCCCACTGCCAACGGGCGACATTTTTTCTAACCGGGTAATTTGGTTTGAAGATAAGCAAATCGCGGCGGAACTGGTGAATATGCAGGACGTGAAACCGGAACGCTGGACGAAACCGCTGCCAGTGACCACCCAGCCGGGCAAAATTATCAACGCCACGCACGATGGCCGACACTGGCGCCGTTATCCGGAACCGCATCGTTTATCCACCGATACGGGAGAACAACCAACATGATGTCGATAAGCGATATTATTCAGTTAGTTGTCTTGTGCGCGCTGCTCTTCTTCCCGCTGGGATATTTGACACGCCACTATCAACGCCGCATCGAAAACGCCTTCCGGCTGATGTTCTTTAAACCGCGTTATGTTAAACCTGCTGGCGTCCTGCGCCGGGGTTCAAGTTCCAGAGCGAAAACAGAAAAATGACCCAATCAACCCAAACCGCCACGGCCTCATCGCCACTCTGGCAATACTGGCGCGGCTTGTCCGGCTGGAACTTCTATTTCCTGGTAAAATTTGGCCTGCTGTGGGCCGGTTACCTCAATTTTCACGCCATGCAGAACCTGGTGTTTATGGCGTTTCTGCTGTTTCCACTGCCCAATCGCCGTCTGCATAAGTGGCGCAACTGGATTGCCATTCCGATAGGCTTTGCCCTCTTCTGGCATGATACATGGCTGCCTGGTCCGGAAAGTATTATGAGCCAGGGCTCGCAAATTGCGGGCTTCAGCGCGGACTATATGTGGGATCTGGTCACCCGCTTTATCAACTGGCAGATGGTTGGCGCCTTCTTTGTGCTGCTGGTCGCCTGGCTGTTCTTAACCCAGTGGATCCGCGTGACGGTGTTTGTGGTCGCGGCGATGGTCTGGCTGAATCTGATTACGCTGGTTGGCCCTTCCTTTAGCCTGTTCCCCGGCGGTCAGCCGACCAATACCGTCACCACCACCGGCGGCACGGCTGCCGCGACGGTCGCTACGGCGGGCAATACGCCGGTTGTGGGTGATATTCCGGCGCAAACCGCACCGCCGACTTCCGCCAATCTTAATGCCTGGCTGAGCAGTTTCTATCAATCGGAAGAAAAGCGCTCGACCAAATTCCCCGATACGTTGCCTGCCGATGCCCAGCCTTTTGAACTGCTGGTGATCAACATCTGCTCGCTCTCGAACGCCGATATTGAAGCGGCTGGTCTGATGCAGCATCCGCTGTGGTCGCACTTTGATATTCGCTTTACCAACTTCAACTCAGCCACCTCTTACAGCGGCCCGGCGGCGATTCGTCTGCTGCGCGCCAGTTGCGGTCAAGCGTCGCATACCAATCTGTATCAGCCCGCCGGTAATCAGTGCTACCTGTTCGATAACCTGAGCAAACTGGGCTTCGCGCAGCAACTGATGCTGGATCACAACGGCGTCTTCGGTGGCTTCCTGAAAGAGATACGTGATAACGGGGGTGTGCAAAGCCCGTTGATGGATCAAAGCAAACTGCCGATTAACCTGCTCTCGTTCGACGGCTCACCGGTATATGACGACCTTGCCGTTCTGAAACGCTGGCAGGAGTCGGAAGGCCAGGGCGCGGAAAAACGTACCGCAACCTTCTTCAACATTCTGCCGCTCCACGACGGTAACCACTATCAGGGCCAGAGCAAAACAGCCGATTACAAAGCGCGTGCGCAGAAGCTGTTCGACGAGCTGGATACCTTCTTTACCGAACTGGAAAAATCGGGGCGTAAAGTGATGGTGGTTGTGGTGCCGGAACACGGCGCGGCGCTGCAGGGCGATAAAATGCAGGTTTCTGGCCTGCGCGATATTCCGAGCCCGTCTATTACGCATGTCCCGGCAGCGGTGAAATTCTTCGGTATGAAAGCACCGCATCAGGGCGCGCCGATCGTTATCGATCAGCCGAGCAGCTACCTTGCGGTCTCGGAACTGGTTGCCCGCGCCGTTGACGGTAAGATGTTTAATGAAGATAGCGTGGACTGGCAGGCCTACACCAATAGCCTGCCGCAAACGGCGCCGGTCTCTGAGAACTCCAACGCCGTGGTGATGCAATACCAGGGTAAACCGTATGTTCGCCTGAACGGTGGCGACTGGGTACCGTATCCGCAGTAAGCAAAAAAGGCCGCAGGATGTTACCCCTGCGGCCCGATTCGGGCGCGCGTTGCCATCTCGACAGCCTGACGCCCGCCTGCATATTATCTCCGGTTACGCCACCAGCTCACGATTGCGGTGGTGATAATCCCCACCAGAATCGGCGCTGCCAGATCGTGCCAGAAGATCACACAGAGTTGTGCGAACGTCATATAGCCGCCTTGCTTGAAATGACAACAGTTCGCGGCTATTCTTGAATTGTCTAGAGTCAAGATTAGCCCCCGTTATGTTGTCAGGTTAAACCTCTCAACGCGCGGGGGTTTTCTCTTTCCAGCAACCAATGCCGCCGGGGATCAAGCCCCCGCAACATTGCGCCTGACCGGGCGAACCCGGCCTGGCGTCGATACTACGCTTTTCTGTTTATTCCCTTCACCAGGCAATCTCGCAATATGCGCACTGCCTTCCAGACCTTATAACGCCTTTTCAGGGTTTTCATCCTGGTCTACGGCGAAGCACGCAACCAATTGACCACCATACTCTTTTAGCTGCGGCGCGAGTTGGGTACATGGCCCAAAGCGACGACGGCAGCGGGCGTTGAAGGCACAGCCCGGCGGCGGATTCAGCGGGCTTGGCAGTTCGCCGGTGAGTTTAATACGCTCACGGCGATCGTCCGGATTCAGACGTGGTGTCGCCGATAGCAGCGCCTGGGTGTACGGGTGACGCGGGTTATTGAAGATCTGGTCTTTCGTTCCCTTCTCCACGCAGCGCCCCAGATACATCACCATCACTTCATCGGCAATGTGCTCGACCACGGACAGATCGTGCGAGATAAATACATAAGACAGCCCCAGCTCCTGCTGCAAATCCATCATCAGGTTGAGCACCTGCGCGCGCACCGAGACGTCCAGCGCGGAAACTGGTTCGTCGGCAATCACCACATCCGGGTCGAGCATCAGACCACGGGCGATGGCGATACGTTGACGCTGGCCGCCGGAGAACATATGCGGATAACGGTCATAGTGTTCCGTTTTCAGGCCCACTTTCGCCATCATCGCCAGCGCTTTTTCACGGCGTTCAGCTTTGCTAAGTGAGGTGTTAATCAGCAGCGGCTCTTCCAGAATCTGCCCCACTTTTTTACGCGGGTTCAGAGAGCCGTAAGGATTCTGGAAGACTATTTGAATTTTCTGCCGACGCAGCTTCTGCGCGTGCGGGTCATGTTTCAGCAGATCCTGGCCCTGATAAGACAGCGCCCCGCCGGTGGGGGTTTCAATCATCGTCAGCAGACGGCCCAGCGTTGATTTGCCACAGCCAGATTCGCCCACCACCGCCAGCGTTTTACCGCGTTCAAGCGTAAACGACACGCCATCCAGCGCTTTCACCAGGCGCTCAGGGGCAAATAACCCTTTCTTCACCGGGTAGTATTTTTTCAGATCGGTTGCCTGCAACAGCGGTTGCAGAGCGGCCTCTTGCGTACTCATCGTGTAGGCCTCCCGGCGTCATCGAGTGGGTAGTGACATTTGGACTGACGCGCGCCATCCAGCAGGTTCAGATCCGGCTCTTCAGTGCGGCATTTATCCGTGGCATACGGGCAGCGCGGATTCAGCAGACAGCCGTTCGGGCGGTCATATTTGCCCGGAACTACGCCCGGCAATGAGGCCAGACGCGCTTTGTCCTGCGCAAACTCCGGCAGCGCGCGCAGCAGCGCCTGAGTGTACGGATGACGCGGCGCGCGGAAGATATCGCGCGCCGCCCCGGTTTCCACCACCTGGCCGGCATACATCACGATAATTTTATGTGCCGCTTCCGCCACCAGCGCCAAATCGTGGGTGATCAGGATCAGCGCCATATTCTCTTTCTGCTGCAACTCCAGCAGCAGTTCGATGATCTGCGCCTGAATGGTCACGTCGAGCGCCGTCGTCGGTTCATCGGCAATCAGCAGTTTTGGCCGGCAAGCAATCGCCATGGCGATCATGACACGCTGGCTCATCCCGCCGGAAAGCTGATGCGGATAGACATCCAGCCGCGAGGCCGGATCGGGAATACCGACCTGATTCAGCAGGTCAATCGCCCGCTGGCGACGCGTTTTCTTATTGCCGCCCTGATGCACCTTAATCGCTTCCATTATCTGGAAACCGACGGTGTAGCACGGGTTAAGACTGGTCATCGGGTCCTGGAAGATCATCGCCACTTCGGCGCCCACCAGGTTACGACGCTCTTTTTCTGAAATACGCTGCAAATCCTGGCCGTTGAACGCCAGGCTCTCCGCCATGACACGGCCCGGATAATCAATCAGCCCCATGATCGCCAGCGAACTGACCGATTTACCGGAACCCGACTCGCCAACAATCCCCACAACTTCACCCTGATCCACGCGATAACTGACGCGGTCCACGGCGCGAAACGGTGTGCCTTCGTCGCCGAAGTGCACCGATAATTTATCTACATGTAATAACGCCATCTCGAACCTCTTACTGCTTCAGTTTGGGATCGAGCGCGTCACGCAGACCGTCACCCATCAGGTTAAATGCCAGCACCGTCAGCAGGATCGCCAGACCCGGGAAGGTCACGACCCACCAGGCGCTTTGCGCGAACTGCAACACGTCGGAGAGCATGGTGCCCCACTCCGGTGTTGGCGGCTGCGCACCCATGCCGAGGAAGCCAAGGGCGGCCATATCGAGAATGGCGTTAGAGAAGCCGAGCGACGCCTGAACAATCAGCGGCGCAAGGCAGTTCGGGAAGATATTGACGAACATCTGGCGCATCGCCCCCGCCCCCGCCACGCGAGACGCGGTGACGTAGTCGCGATTGACTTCCACCAGTACGGCGGCGCGCGTCAAACGGACATAGTGCGGTAGCGCAACAAAGGTCAGCGCCAGCGCGGCGTTACCGATAGAGGGGCCGAAAATCGCCACCAGAACCAGCGCGAGCAGCAGGCTCGGCAGCGCCAGCATGATATCGACCACGCGCATAATGACGTTATCCACCAGGCCGCCGAAGTAGCCCGCCACCAGCCCGAGGACAATCCCCAGCACCAGCGACAGCACGACCACCAGACAACCCACCAGCAGCGATAAACGCGCACCGTACATCAGACGCGACATCACATCACGGCCTACGTCATCAGTCCCCAGCAAATGCGCCCAGCTTCCGCCTTCCTGCCACACAGGCGGGGCGAGTAAGGAATCACGGAACTGATCCGCCGGGTTATAAGGCGCTATCCAGTTAGCGAAAATCGCAATAAACAGCACAATGACCACGTAAATCAGGCCAACCACCGCACCTTTGTTACGTTTAAAGTAGTGCCAGAACTCCTGCATCGGCGTCATTGGCACCGGTGCGGACACCGTTTTATTTTCAGTGACTTGTGACATGATGGCCCCTTACTTCTTATGCCGGATACGCGGGTTCACCACGCCATAGAGAAGATCAACCAGCAGGTTGACCAGGATTATCATCGTCGCCACCAGCAGCACGCCGCCCTGTACCACCGGATAATCACGGCGCTGTAACGCGTCAATCAACCAGCGGCCAAGGCCCGGCCAGGAGAAGATGGTTTCTGTCAGGATCGCGCCTGCCAGCAGCGTACCGACCTGCAGGCCGATAACGGTCACCACTGGCAGCATGGCGTTACGCAACGCGTGTACGATGATAACTCGCATGCGGGTCAGCCCTTTGGCGCGTGCGGTGCGGATATAATCTTCACCCAGCACTTCCAGCATGGAGGAGCGCGTCATACGTACAATCACCGCCAGCGGGATGGTACCCAGCACGATGGCGGGCAAAATCATGTGCGCCACCGCGTCGATAAAGTTACCCTCTTCGCCCCAAATGGCGGTATCAATCAGCATGAAACCGGTCAACGGGTTCGAGTCATCAAGGAACACCATGTCGCTCACACGCCCGGAGACCGGCGTCAGGTTCCAGTGCACCGAAACCAGCATGATCAGCATCATGCCCCACCAGAAAATAGGCATGGAATAGCCGGTCAGCGCCAGGCCAACGGCGGTGTGATCGAAGATAGAGCCGCGTTTTACCGCAGCCAGCACGCCCACCGGGATACCCACGGCGACGGCGAACATCATGGCGCAGATGCAGAGTTCCAGCGTTGCTTTAAAACGCGGCACAAACTCGTCCCACACCGGAAGACGGCTTTTCAGTGAGATCCCTAAATCACCATGCATGACGCCCCAGATATAGTGGAGGTACTGCTGCCACATCGGCTTATCAAGGCCGAGCGCGGCCAACAGTTCGGCATGGCGTTCAGGGGAGATGCCACGCTCGCCCGCCATAATCATCACCGGGTCGCCGGGGATCATATGGACAAACGCAAACGTGAGAAGGGTAATACCGATAAACGTGGGGATGACGAGCCCCAAACGTCGGAGAATAAACTGCAACATAACCCGGATTCTCTCTAGTGACACGCAGCCTGGAACTGGGTGTCTGTATTGCTCACAAATGTAAATACCCGCCCCCTCAGGGCACAGGGGAGGCTAAAGGTGACACCAGGCCACCCTCACCCCGCCCTCACCCCTGAGGGAGAGGGGGAACATCGTTATTATTCGATAGAGACGTTGTCGAAGTGGTGTTTGCCCAACGGATCAACCACATAGCCTTTGACTTCTTTACGCACCGGCTCGTACACGGTGGAGTGAGCAATGATCAGCGCTGGCGCCTGGTCGTGCATCACTACCTGAGCTTGTTTGTAGAGTTCAATACGCTTGTTGTGATCGTCGGTCGCGCGTGCCGGTTGAATCAGGTCTTCAAACGGCTTGTAGCACCATTTTGAGTAGTTGGAGCCTTGCTCTGACGCCGCGCAGCTAAACAGGGTAGCGAAGAAGTTATCCGGATCCCCGTTATCACCGGTCCAGCCCATCATTACCGTCTGGTGTTCACCGGCTTTCGCGCGTTTCAGGTACTCACCCCATTCGTAGGTGACGATATTGGCTTTCACGCCCACTTTGGCCCAGTCGGCCTGGATCATCTCCGCCATACGGCGTGCGTTCGGGTTATACGGACGCTGAACCGGCATCGCCCACAGATCGATGGTGAAACCGTCCGCGTGACCCGCTTCTTTCAGCAGCGCTTTCGCTTTTTCAGGATCGTAGCTGTAGTCTTTAACATCATCGTTATAGCCCCACATGGTTGGCGGGATCAGGTTTTTCGCGGCCACGCCAGCGCCCTGATAAACGGCTTTGATGATCGCTTCTTTGTTCACCGCGTAGGTCAGCGCCTGGCGAACTTTCACATCATCGAGCGGTTTTTTCTGCACGTTGTAGGAGAGATAGCCCACGTTCAGGCCCGCCTGCTCGTGCAGGGTAATATTTTTATCCTGCTTCATGCGCGCGATGTCTGCCGGGTTCGGGTACGGCATCACCTGGCATTCGTTCTTCTGCAGCTTGGCGTAACGCACGGAAGCGTCAGGCGTGATGGAGAAGACCAGACGGTCGATCTTCGGCTTGGTGCCCCAATAGCCCGGGAAGGCTTTATAGAGAATACGGGAGTCTTTCTGGTACTGCTGCAGCTGGAATGGCCCGGTACCGATTGGGTTCAGGTCAACTTTGTCCGGCGTACCGGCTTTCAGCATGTTGTCAGCATATTCTTTTGACAGAATAGAGGCGAAGTCCATTGCCAGGTCGGCGAGGAACGGCGCTTCCGGACGAGTCAGCACGAATTGAACCGTGTGGTCATCGACTTTTTTCACTTCGCTAATCAGCTCCGGCAGGCCCATGCCTTCGAAGTATTCATAGCTGCCACCAGAAATTTTATGGTACGGGTTCTGATCGTTTTTCTGACGATCGAATGAGAACACCACGTCATCGGCGTTGAAGTCACGCGTTGGTTTGAAATCTTTGCTGTCCTGCCACTTCACACCATTACGCAGGTGGAAGGTGTAGGTTTTGCCATCTTCGCTGACTTCCCACTTTTCAGCGAGCCCAGGGATGACTTCGGTGGTGCCGGTTTTGAACTCCACCAGACGGTTATAGATTGGCACCGAGCTGGCGTCGTAGGTGGTTCCCGAGGTAAAGAGCTGTGGGTTAAAGCCTTCCGGCGAGCCTTCAGAACAATAAACCAGGGTTTTAGCCTGTACGCCCGCTGCGACGGTCATCGCCACCAGGCTGAGACCAAGCTTCAGCATCCCTGACTTCTTCAAGGAAATACTCATTATTCTGCTCCAGGTTATGTGTGTTGTGTTGTTGTTATTCCGCCAGCCTTTATTTGTTTTTTAACCGGTCTGGTCGGTGGTGCCCGAAGGCGTTACAGGGGATGGAGATTCCTTTCAGGTGAGCGTGTGAGTTGCAGCGCAGATCCTCCCTGAAATGCCCCTCGTGCCCTACAATCTGTCAACAGAATGTGAAAACGTCAATACACTCATCCGGGATTTACAACAAGGGTGAGAATTGACAGGCAAAGATTAAAAAAACTCCAGAGCGGTATTTTCAGCAGAGAAATTTATGCTACTCGCGACAAGCCAGAGTTTTGTTCTTGATAATTCCAGGTGGTCAGTGATTAACGTTTAATCACATTATGAAAAAATAATGACAGAATGGTGATTATCTGAGCGATAAATACCGCGAACGTTAAAACGCACAGGGGAAAATGCTGAGGTTATCCATAAGCAACGAAAAAAAAGATCTGACTATGTATAAAAAAAAGCAATGGAATAGGTCACAAAATGGAGAGGTCGCGATGATTCAGATGCGTAAAGGGCCTTATGTGTGATCGTCGCACGCTGTTCCCCTCACCCCGGCCCTCTCCCTGTACAGTCCGGGGACATAGTGAACACTTGTTCGGAGACATGGTAGACACTTACA